>NZ_RAWQ01000293.1:0-9500 GCF_003668965.1 Corallococcus sp. AB030 | reverse complement strand
GTCTTCGAGCCGCCCCCGACGCCGCCGCCCGCGCCGCCCGCGAAGAAGCTGACGCGCAAGGAGCGTGAGGCCGAGGCGAAGCGCCAGCGCGCGGAGGAGGCCCGCCTCAAGCGCGAGGAGGAACAGCGCAAGAAGGACGAGGAGGAGCAGCGCAAGAAGGACGAAGAGGCGAAGCGCAAGGCGGACGAAGAGGCGAAGCGCAAGGCGGACGAAGAGGCCCGGCGCAAGCGCGAGGAAGAGAAGAAGCGCCCCAAGCTCGACGAAGACGATCTCCGGAACTACTAGCCATGCGCCGCCTTTCATCGCTCATCGTTCCCTCGGCCCTCGCCCTGGGCCTGTCCGCCTGCAGCCTGCTCGTCAGCTTCGACCCCGAAGGGCAGCCCTGCGACCGCGGTCAGTGCCTGGAGGGCTACGTCTGCCGCAACGAGGTCTGCACCTCCGAGGACGGCACCCCCACCGACGCCGGCACGTCCGACGCCGGTACCAGTGACGCCGGCACCACCGACGCCGGTGACGGCACGGACGCCGGCCTCACGGATGGCGGTCTGCTGACCGACGGCGGCGTCCGCGACGGGGGCTGATGAAGTCCCGCGCCGGGCCCGGCGGCACCGGTCGCCAGTCACGGCGCCGGTGACGGGGCCCTGATGCCGTTGTTCCGCCGCGCCTTGCGTCCCTGTCTCCAGGGGGCCAGGGCGCGGCGCCCTGTAAACACTCCCGCACGTGGCCACCGGGCCGCGCCGTGTCTCGCCGGACACGGCTGCCTGCCGCTCGGCACCACCGCGAAACCCCTGTCATTCCAGCGACTTGAACGCGACGTCCGCGCCGGGAAGCACTTCCGGTGCGTGGCATCATCCGTGCTCTGACGCAGGCCCAAGGAGGCATCATCGACATGGGCAAGCGCGTGGGAGTGCTGATGGGCGGGTGGGGCGAGGAGCGGGAGATTTCGCTCAAGACGGGGGAGGCCGTGGTGGCGGCCCTGGAGACCCTGGGGCACACCGTCACCCGCGTCTTCGCGGGCCCGGGCCTGGACCGGGCGCTGCGCGCGGCGGACATCGACGTGGCCTTCCTCGCGCTGCATGGCCGCATGGGCGAGGACGGCCGCGTGCAGGGCCTGCTGGAGCTGCTGGAGATTCCGTACACCGGCTCCGGCGTGCTGGCCTCAGCGCTGGCCATGGACAAGCCCATGGCGAAGAAGCTCTTCCAACTGCACAACCTGGCCTCGCCCATGGGCTACCGGGTGGCCCGCGAGGACGCGGAGCGCGCGCTGGAGCTGCACGGCGACAGCGGCTTCCCCTGCGTGGTGAAGCCCGCCAAGGGCGGCTCGTCCGTGGGCCTGTCCGTGGTGCACGACGCCGGGGCGCTGGTGCCCGCGGTGGTCCAGGCGTGCCGCTTCGGCGGCGAGGCCCTGGTGGAGCGCTTCGTCCAGGGCCAGGAGGTGACGGTGGGCATCCTCGGCGACAGCGTGCTGGGCAGCTGCGAGGTGTCCTACCCGCGCGAGGGCTTCGACTACGAGGCCAAGTACAAGGGCGGCGGCGCCCAGTACTTCCTCCCGCCCCGCCTGTCCGACACCCGCCGCGTCAACGTGGAGTCGCTCGCGCTCGCCGCGTACCGCGCCCTGGGCTGCCGGGGCTACGGCCGCGTGGACCTGATGTGCTCCGACACGGAGAACGACGTGGTGCTGGAGGTGAACACCCTGCCGGGCTTCACGCCCGTCAGCCTCCTGCCGAAGATCGCCGCCCGCGCCGGCCTGGACTTCCCCGCGCTGGTGCAAGGCGTGCTGGACCGCGCCACCCGCGACGAGCCCCACGTCACCGAGGCCGCGCCCCTCGCGCCCACCGCTCCCGTGCCCCTGCGCGTCGCGCGCTAGGTCCTCTGGCGCGCGAAGCACCTGGGACGTCGTCTCGGCATCGGCCCGACGCAGGGAAGCAGAGGGTGACAACCTGCGTCAAAACCGCCGTTCAAAGCCTCTCGAATCCGGGGAATAGTTTGACACGACCCGGGTCGCTCCCTATTGTCCGCCGGCGATCAGTAGCCGGAAGGTCAAAGCCCTGTCTTTTCGGGCACATACGGGGCGGGGCTCAGCAGACCCACAGGCGGCGGTCAGCGTGAGCAGTCGGTCGGCATGCCGCCACGTCTGGTAGGACCGCTGGCGCCAGTGCCAGCGGGAGGGGCTGAGCGTCACCGATGACCACCGTTGAGATCATCTTCCTGGCAGTCTACTTCAGCTTGCTGAGCGTGCTGGGAGTCTACGGCTCCCACCGCTACCGCATGGCGTTTTTGTATTACCGCCACAAGTTCAAGCTGCCGACGCCCAACGGCACGCTGAAGGCGCTGCCCAAGGTCACCATCCAGCTGCCCATCTTCAACGAGATGTACGTGGTGGAGCGCCTGGTGGAGTCGGTGTGTCGCATCGACTACCCGCGCGAGTTGCTGGAGATTCAGCTGCTGGACGACTCCACGGACGAGACGTGCGGCATCGCGCGCGCGTGCGTGGAGCGCCACCGGCAGAAGGGCCACGACATCGTCTACATCCACCGCGTCAACCGCCAGGGCTTCAAGGCGGGCGCGCTGGAGAACGGCCTCAAGCTGGCCTCGGGCGAGTACGTGGCGGTGTTCGACGCGGATTTCGTCCCCAGCCCCGACTTCCTGATGCGCACGGTGCCCTTCTTCGCGGACGCGAAGGTGGGCATGGTGCAGGTGCGCTGGGGCCACCTGAACCGTGAGTTCTCCATCCTCACGCAGGCGCAGAGCATCTTCCTGGACGGGCACTTCATCATCGAGCACACCGCGCGCAACCGCGCCGGCTGCTTCTTCAACTTCAACGGCACCGCGGGCATCTGGCGCCGCACGACCATTGGCGACGCGGGCGGCTGGCAGCACGACACGCTCACGGAAGACCTGGACCTGTCCTACCGCGCCCAGCTGAAGGGCTGGCAGTTCATCTTCCTGCCGGAGGTCATCTCCCCCGCGGAGGTGCCGGTGGACATGAACGCCTTCAAGAGCCAGCAGCACCGCTGGGCCAAGGGCTCCATCCAGACGGCGAAGAAGCTGCTGCCCACCATCCTCAAGAGCGACCTGCCGCTCCTGGTGAAGCGCGAGGCCTTCTTCCACCTCACCAACAACATGGCCTACCTGTTGATGGTGCTCCTGTCCGTGCTGATGCCCATCAGCATGGTGGTGCGCTTCCAGCACGGCCTGTACGGCACGCTGTTCCTGGACCTGCCGTTCTTCATCACCGCGACGGCCAGCGTCTGCGTCTTCTACGTGGCCGCCCAGCGCGAGCGCGGCGTGAAGGGCTGGGAGCGCTTCAAGTACCTGCCCTTCCTGATGAGCCTGGGCATTGGCCTGGCCATCAACAACGCGAAGGCCGTGGGCGAGGCGCTGCTCAACCAGCAGTCGGGGTTCGCGCGCACGCCGAAGACGGGCGCCGAGGGCAAGAACGTCAAGGCGGTGAAGAAGAGCTACCGGGGCAGCAAGACGCTGATGCCGGTGGTGGAGCTGCTCTTCGCCGCGTACTTCACCGGGGCGCTGTGGTTCGCCATCGACTCGCGCATCTACACGTCGGTGCCCTTCATCATCCTGTTCCTGGCGGGCTTCCTCTACGTGGGCATGTCCAGCCTGATGCAGGGCCTGGCGGGCCGCCGGACGAAGGTGCCGGACGCCGCCCCCGCGGTGACGTCCTCCGAGGAACAGCCGCGTCAGGCGGCCTGAGCCGTTCGCACCGCTTCCGCTGTTCACCTCGCGCCGCCGCTTCCCTCCTGGACTCCAGGCGGGGCGGGCGGCGCGGTGCTTTTTCCGGCTTGTGGCTCGGGGCCTACAGGCCCGCGTCGGGCGCGCCGCGCAGCAGCACCTGCTCCTGGCGCACGGGCGCGGGGCCGGAGGTCGCGGGGCGGCAGCCCTCGTCGATGGCGGTGCTGGACGCGGCCCTCAGCGTGAGGCCGGCGTTGGTGCAGGCCACGGCCTCCGTGGGGAAAGCGACGGGGCAGGGCGTTCCGGAGGCGCTGAAGCCGGTGGCGCGCGTCTCGCCCACGAAGCCCTCGGGTGTTCGGGTGAGGACGATTCCCACGGAGCCCGCGTCCGGGGACTCCACGCCGCCGTCCGCCCACGCGCGCACCACCGCGAGTGAAAGGGTGCGGCCGTCGTCCTGGCCCAGGTAGCGGAAGGCCGGGTTCTGCGCGTGGTGGTAGTCGCCGGACAGGTCCTTCTCACAGCCGGGCGGCACGTGGATGGGAGGCGGCACGGAGGCCGTGGCGGTCTCCACCCGGGGTGGGGCCTTGCCCGGACAGGCCGCGAGCGAGAGGACACAGAGGCCAAGGGGGAGGGTGACGAGGGCGCGGTGCATGGGGCGCGGATATTCTCCCAACGGACGTCCCGGTGGGACGGTGTTTGCTTCCCCTGGGATGACTCTCTAACCTTCGGCCCGACATGAGTCTTCGCCGCTTCGCCATCCTGTCGCTCGTCGCCACCCTGGCCCTGCCGTCCGCGGCGTTCGCCCAGGACATTGATGATCTCCTGGGCCCCTCGGAGACGAAGCCCACGAAGCCCAAGGGCACCAAGGCCAAGCCCGCGAAGCCGCCGAAGCCGACGGCCAAGCGCAAGACGCCGCCCAAGAAGGAGAAGCTGGGCGCGCGCAAGGGCAAGACGGGCAAGAACGCCGCCACGGCCACCGTCGAGGACCCGGTCCCCGCGAAGGCCACGCTCGCGCTCAAGCTGGGCAGCAACGCGCGCGGCGCGAAGGTGACGGTGGACGGCGAGGAGGTGAACCCTCAGACGCCGCTGGAGCTGACGCCGGGGGAGCACACCGTCATCGCCCGCCGTCAGAACTATTCGGAATTCAACCAGCAGGTGACGCTGGCGCCGGGGCTGACCACGGAGCTGATCATCTCGCTGGACGCGGCCACGGGCTTCGCCACCCTGCGCGCGGACGTGCCCCGCGTGGGGGTGTACGTGGACGGGACGCGCGTGGGCACCACCAACATGGAGAACTACCCCCTGTCGCAGGGGCCGCACGTCATCGAGTTCCGCGCGCCGGGGCTCAAGGACGTGAAGAACATCACCGTGCGCGCCGGCCAGCTCTACGTCGTGGAGGGGCGGCTGCGTCCCGCCTCGGACGTCCCGACGGCGGTGGCGCAGGCGCAGGATGCGCCGCTCTCGACGGTGCTGGAGCCCTCGAAGCCCGCGGAGCCGCCGGTGGACCAGCCGGGCCTGGCGCTGGGCACCGAGCAGCCGCCGGAGGTGAAGGAGAGCACCAGCAAGTCCTGGTACCAGAAGTGGTACGTCTGGGTGGGCGTGGGCGTGGTGGCCGCCGCGGCGGGCGCTGGCGCCTACGCGGTGACCCGGGGCCCCGCGGAGCTCACCCCGAACGAAGTGTGCGGCGGGGCGTGTGACGGTGCCATCGGGTTCCAGGGCCTGCGCCCGGCGATGCCCGCGAACGGCGTGCGCTTCTGACGACGCGCGGGGCGGACGTCCACGCCCGCCCCTGCTTGCGCGGAGCTTCGGGGCCGCTCAGTGGCCCCGCAGGTCGTCCTCGGCGCGGCCCGCGCCGGGTTCCAGCCGCAGGAAGATGTTCGTCACGCGGCCCACGCCCCAGTAGTCCAGCGCGGTGGCGCGGAGGCGGAAGGGCTCGGACTCCGGCAGCAGGCCGCTGAGGTCCACTTCGTTGGCCTCGAAGCTGAAGGCGCGGCGGCCCACGTTGTCCACCTGCTCGTTGCCGATGAAGACGCTGTCCGCGAAGCCCACGGCGGCGCGGCGCGACACCTTCCCCTTCGTGTCCAGCACCTCCAGCAGGAGGAAGTTGTCCACGGCGAAGCCCTGCTTGCAGGCCGCGTCCCCACACAGGGTCGCCTTGGCACCGTCCAGCAGCAGCTGCGGCGTCTCGCCGGTGGCGACGACGCGCGGCGTGCGCTCGCCCTCGCGGGTGTCCACCTCCACGTCCTCGCGCCGCTGCTCCAGGCGGGCCGTCTCGCGCTCCGGCGTGGCGGTCAGCAGCTGGACCGAGCGCGGTTCGGGCGGCGCGGCGGCGGTGGACGGGGGAACCTGCTTCGCGCAGGCCAGGAGGCTCAGCGCGGCGGCGGAGAGGGTCAACGTTCGCGAGTGGCGCACCCGGAGGCTTGTAGCGAGCGGCCCTGGACGGGGTCAATTAGCATGCCCCCATGCGGACCTTCCCCGGATGGTGGCTGCTGTGCGCGCTGGCCGCGGGCCCCGTGGTTGCGGCGACACCTCCCGCCCCCGCCGCTCCCGCCATTCCGGGCGCGGGCAGCGTGGCGCCAGAGGTGCAGCTGTGCCTCCAGCACCTGAGGCCGGAGGAGCGGGACCGGGCCGCGCGGGCGCTGGGGCCGCTGGAGTCCGTGCCGCTCTACCGCGTGCAGCTGGAGGTGGAGCCGAAGGAGCGGCGCGTCTGGGGCAAGGTGCAGGTGGAGCGGGTGGCCAAGGGCCCCAAGCCGGTGACGGAGCTGTACCTGCGGCTGACGCCCAACACCCGCTCCCGCCAGGTGACGCTCTCCGGCGCGAAGCTCAACGGGAAGGCCGTGGCGCTGGAGCTGGGGCCGGAGCCCACGTTGCAGCGCATCACCGTGGAGCCGCCGGTGCCCCCGGGCGGCACGGTGTCGCTGGAGGTCTCGCTGAAGGGCACGGTGCCCAAGGCGGCGCCGGGCGCGGAGTCGCTGCTGGGCTCGGGCGGGCTCCTGGGCGGCGGCGCGAAGGGAGGCTCGGACGACCACGGGGCCTTCTCCGCCACGGCGGACGTGATGAGCCTGGTGGGCGTGGTGCCGCAGGTGCCTCCCATGGATGACCAGGGCCAGCCGTGGGCCGGCCCGCAGGGCACGGGGGACCTGGCGCTGTACGAGCCCGCGCACGTGCTGGCCACGCTCACGGTGCCGTCAGGCTGGGCGGCGCACACCACCGGGACGCCCATGGGCGCGGTGCCCGAGCGCGACGGCCGGGTGCGCTACAGCTTCGCGGCGGCGGCGGTGCGCGACTTCCCGGTGCTGGTGACGCGCGGCTACCAGTCCGCCACCGCGACGGTGAACGGCGTCACGGTGGAGAGCCACTTCGCGGCGCGGGACGCGGCGGTGGGCAAGCGCGTGCTCAAGTACGCGTCACAGGCCCTGACGGAGTTCGAGAAGCGGCTGGGCCCGCTGCCCTACACCCACTTCCGCGTGGTGCAGGCGCCCTTGAGCGGCGGCGCGGGCGGCATGGAATTCCCGGGGCTGGTGACATTGGGCACGTCCCTCTACCGCGCCAAGCAGGACCCGCTGTCCATGCTGGTGGGCATGCCCGGCATGGAGGCCTTCCAGGAGATGCTGAACGCGCAGGGCGGCGCGGGGATGCTGGCGCAGGTGGGCTCGCAAGTGGGGGCGTCCCTGGAGCGCACGCTGGAGTTCACCGTGGCGCATGAGGTGGCGCACCAGTACTTCGCGGGGCTCGTGGGCTCGGACCCCATCCACGACCCGGTGGTGGACGAGTCCCTGGCGCAGTACGCGGCGCTCCTCTACATGGAGTGGGCCCACGGCCTGGAGGCCGCCGAGTCCCTGCGCAACGAGGCCCTGGTGATGCCCTACCAGTTCTTCCGGCTGACGGGCGGCAGCGACGGCCGCGCGGACCGGCCCACGGGCGACTTCGACGGCGGCGAGCTGGAGTACGGCGCGCTCGTGTACGGCAAGGCGCCGCTGTTGCACCACGCGTCGCGCAAGCTGGTGGGGGACAGCGCCTTCCTCAAGGCCCTGCGCGCGTACGTGGACACGTACCGCTTCAAGTGGGCGTGCAAGGCGTGCTTCACGCAGGAGCTGGCGAAGGCGAGCCCCGCGAACGCGAAGGCGCTGACGCAGCTGCGCACGCGCTGGTGGGAGGAGGCCCACGGAGACGAGGACCTGGGCGCGGCGGACCTCCAGGGGCTGATGGAGGCCATGGGCGGCGACATGGGCGGCGTGAAGCTGGACGCCCAGACGCAGCAACTGCTGGAACAGCTGCTGCCCCAGCTCATGGGGCAGTAGGGCCGCTTCAGTCGAACAGCGCCTGCACGAACTCGCGCGGCTCGAAGCGGCGCAGGTCGGCGATCTTCTCGCCCACGCCCACCCAGACCACGGGCAGCTTCAGCTCGTCGCAGATGCCGATGATGACGCCGCCCTTGGCGGTGCCGTCCAGCTTGGTGAGCGCGATGGAGCTGATGCCCACGGCCTCGTGGAACTGCTTGGCCTGCTGGATGGCGTTCTGCCCGTTGGTGGAGTCCAGCACGAGCAGGATTTCATGGGGCGCGCCGGGCAGCGCCTTGTCCATCACGCGCTTGACCTTCTTGAGCTCCTCCATGAGCGGGGCCTTGGTGTGCAGCCGGCCCGCGGTGTCCGCGATGATGACGTCCGCGCCTTCCTCCTTCGCCTTCTTCACCGCCTCGAAGATGACGGCGCTCGGGTCGCCGCCGTCCGGGCCCTTCACCAGCTGGGCGCCCGCGCGCTCGGCCCACACGTCCAGCTGCTCCGTGGCGGCGGCGCGGAAGGTGTCACCCGCGGCGAGCACCACCTTCTTGCCCTGGCCGGTGAGCTGCGCGGCCAGCTTGCCGATGGTCGTCGTCTTTCCGGCGCCGTTGACGCCCACCACCATCACCACGTGCGGCGGGCCACCGCCCGTAAGCGAACGCGGCACGGGTAGGTCCACCATGCGCGCCACCTCGTCGCGGATGGCGCCCTTGATGCGCTCCGGGTCCTTCAGCTCCGCGCGCTTGAGCTTGTCGCGCGCCACCTCCACCAGGTGGTCCGCGGTGCGCACGCCGATGTCGGCGGTGAAGAGGATCTCCTCCAGCTCCGACAGGACGGAGTCGTCCATGGTGCGCTGGCCGCCGAACAGGCCGTTGAGCCGCGCCATGAAGCCCTGGTTCTTCGTGCGGTCCAGCCCCTGCGCCAGCGTGCGGCCGCCCTCCGCCTCCACCTTGGCGCGCGCCACGGCGGCCTCGGCCTGACGGGCGGCCTCCGCCTGGGCGGCCTCCTGGGCGACGGCCTCATCGCGCAGGCGCACCGCTTCGACCTGCTCCCGCTTGCGGCGCTCGCGCGTCTCGTCGTCGAGCGCCTTCTTGGCGCGGTATTCGACGCGCTTGGCCTCCTCCTCACGCTCCTTGAGGGCGCGGACCTCCGCCTCCAGCCGGGCCTTCTCCGCCGAATCCTTCGCGGCGTGGGCGGCGAACGAGGCCGTCTCGCGCTGGCGGCGCAGCTCGTCCATGCGCGCGTGGGCGTCGTCCAGGTCCCGGCGCCGGGCGAGCTCCGCCTCGTTGGGCGGCAGCTCCACGCGCAGCTCGGGGCGCTCCTCGGGCAGCTGGGGCGCCTCCACCTGGGGCTTCCCGGGGGCTTCCGGCACGCGCTTCTTGCCGAAGAGCTTGCGCGCCGCCACGAGGGCCAGGACGACGAAGAGGGCCGCGCCGCCAATGCCCACCACTTCGCCGCCGGTGAGTCCGGTGTCCGGCGGGGTGCCCGTGCCCGGCTGCGTCGTCCCGCCGCCGGGGGTAGGGGCGGGGG
>NZ_RAWQ01000292.1:0-9607 GCF_003668965.1 Corallococcus sp. AB030 | reverse complement strand
CCCCGTACGTCGTGAAGCCTGCCCCCGCGTACACCGCCGCCCGCATCGGCTGCCCCCGGGGCGCGTACCCCGCGGACTCCATCGCCGCCCACGCGCACTCCAGGAGCGCCCGGTGCTGCGGATCCATCTGCTCCGCCTCGCGCGCCGGGTACCCGAAGAACGCCGCGTCGAAGCCCTCCGCCTCCTCCAACACTCCCGCCGCGGTGATCCACTCGTCGCCCTGCGGCAGCCCCAGCCGCTCCCGGCCCGCCGCGTCCAGCCGGGTGATGGAGTCCACCCCGCCCACCAGGTTGCGCCAGTACTGGCGCGCGTCCTCCGCCCCCGGAAAGCGCAGCGCCAGTCCCACCACCGCCACCGCCATGGGCGCGTCCTCGTCCCCGGCGTCCGTTGCGGCCTCGTTCGCGTGGTCCATGGCTCCCGAGCCTGCCAGGGAAGCCCAGAAACCGGGGGACGCCGAAGCCCGCCTGCTCGCCCTGGCGCGGTCAGCCTTGACGCGGCAGTTCTATTTTCCTCAATTTGCAGCAAATCCAGAATCCGGAGCAGCCCACCATGAGCACACAGAGCGCAGTCCCCTCGCCCATGGAGGCGCGGCTGGCCGGGTACTGGCAGGAGCTGCTGGGGGTGGACGCCGTGCGGCCGGAGGACCACTTCCTGGAGGTGGGGGGCAACTCGCTGCTGGCCACGATGCTGGCCAACCGCATCGAGGACGACCTGGGCCTCCAGGTGGGCATGGTGGACCTGTTCAACACGCTGAGCGCGGTGGCGGCCGTCTGCGAGCGCCTCCAACAGGAGACCGAGGCCACTGGCTGACGCGCCCCGGAGCGTGGCCGCAAGACGACGGGCCGGGCGGGTGGACGGGGCTTGCCTCTTTTCCCCCCGCCCCTGGTTGGGCTAGCAGGGAGGCCATGCCCATCCTCGCCCTCGTCCGTCACGGTCAGTCCCTCTGGAACCTTGAGAACCGCTTCACCGGCTTCGTGGACGTGCCCCTCACCGAGCAGGGCCGCGCCGAAGCCCGCAAGGCCGCCGACGCCCTCCAGGACGTGAAGTTCGACGTGGCCTACACCTCCGCCCTCAGCCGGGCGCAGCAGACGCTGGCCATCCTGCTGGAGGCGCTGAAGCAGACCCCGCCCGTCATCCGCGACGCGGCCCTCAACGAGCGCCACTACGGCGACCTGCAGGGCCTCAACAAGGCGGACGCCGCCAAGGAGTTCGGCGAGAAGCAGGTCCACGTCTGGCGCCGCTCCTTTGACGTGCCGCCCCCCAACGGCGAGTCCCTGGAGATGACCGCCAAGCGCGTGCTGCCCTTCTTCGACCGCGCCATCGCGGGCGACCTGCGCCAGGGCAAGAACGTGCTCGTCGTGGCGCACGGAAACTCCAACCGCTCCCTGGTGATGCGCCTGGACAAGCTGTCCGGCGAGACGGTGGTGGGCCTGGAGCTCGCCACCGGCGTGCCGCTCGTCTACGAGATTGGCGCCGACGGACAGGTCGTCTCCAAGCGCGGCTGAGCCGCCCTGACGGCAGGGCCTTCCTGGGGAAGATGGGAGGGGGCTTGAATGAGCGGCCTTCTTGCCCGTCAGATGGGACGAAGCACGAACACCCCCAAGGATGCACACCATGAAGGCCCTGACCCTCGCCGTCGTCCTGCTCTCCTCCGCCGCGGCCCTGGCCCAGACGGCGCCCAAAACGGCGGAATCAGTCACCATCTCTGGCGGCGCCGAGTTCCGCCGCCCGCCGCCCCCGGGCCAGTCCACGCCGCGCCCGGGACCGATGCCCCAGCCGATGCCGATGCCGGTGCCCTCGCGCAACCAGGTCGTCATCGACCGTGAGCAGGTGGCGCGCCGCATCGACCGGCTGGAGAGCGCGCTGCGCGACGCGATGTCCCGCACGAAGGACGCCAAGGGCCGCGAGAGCATCCGCAACGCCATGGAGGAGCTGGACAAGCTGAGCGAGTACGTGGACGACGCCGCCCCGGTGGTGGTCAACCACCCGGCGCCGCTGCCGCCCCCGCCGCCGGTCGTCCGGCCCATCTCGGACGTGCAGTTCCGCAACATCACGGCGGCGATGGTGCGCGAGTCCTTCCCGCGCGAGAAGCTGCGCATCCTGTCGCAGGTGGCCCCGAACGAGAACTTCCTCGTGACGCACATCCTGTCCGTGCTGGGGCAGTTCAACTTCTCCAACGACAAGCTGGAGGTGGTGCGCCTGATGCGGCCCACGCTGCTGGATCCGCAGAACGGCTACCAGCTGTACCAGGCGTTCCCCTTCTCCAACGACAAGCAGCAGCTGCAGGCCATCCTCGACAGCGGCGGGCGCTACTAGCCTTCCCGCGTCACCGTCGGAGCGCGGACCAGATGGTCCGCGCTTCCTGCGAGTCCGCGGTGGCGTGGACGCTGGCCAGCACCCGTCCTTCCGCGTCCAGCGCCAGGACATAGGGGGTTTCGCTGGGAGAGAGGCCCAGGGCCTTGGCCATGTCACCGTTCTTGTCCAGCCAGGTGTCCTGCCAGTAGGACTGAGGCACCTGGCCCTTCGCCTTGCCGCGCGCGGTGCCCTCGCTGACGAAGAACGGCAGCTTGAGGGCAAGGAGCGACTGGCGGTGTACCGAGTCCGAGACGTGCTGGTCCGCCGCGTCGAACCATCCGCGCATCTGGGCGCCCGCGTCCTTGTTGGTGATGACGACCAGCAGCGTGGGACGGCCCTTCAACTCGTCGCTCGCGTGCTTCCCGTTCGTCAGGTCGCGCGCGGAGAACTCGGGCAGCGACTGTCCCTGGGAAGGCAGCGCGAACGCGCCCGGAGCCGTGAGCAGCACCCCCGTGAGCGCTGACACCGTGAGAATGGAGCGTCCCCGTCGCGAGCCTCTGGATTGGCGAGCCATGAGAGGACAAGTGTTCACGCGGATGCGGATCCCCTAGCGCCCGGAATGCCTGCGCACGCCCGGCAGCCTGCCCTGCGTGGGGATCCGGTAACGTCAGCGCCCCCCTTTCTCTTCGTACCGGGAGTCCCCCCTTGAGAACCGTCTCCCTCGCACTGCTCCTGCTGCCTCTGACGGGTGGCGCGGCCGTGAAGAGCATCTCCACCGTGGCCGACCTCCAGACCGCGCTTTCGTCCGCGAAGGCCGGGGATGAGCTCGTCCTGGAGGACGGCACGTACACCGTCAACGCGAACCTCAACTGCGCCGCGGAGGGCACCCAGGCCGCGCCCATCATCGTGCGCGCGAAGAACCGCCACGCGGCCGTCGTGCGCTTCAACGCGCAGGAGGGCTTCAAGGTGTCCGGCCGGTACTGGACCTTCGACGGGCTCACGGTGGAGGGCATCTGCGCGAACGACCAGACCTGTGAGCACGCCTTCCACGTCACCGGCCACGCGGAGAACTTCGTCCTGCGCAACAGCCGCGTGCGCGACTTCAACGCGCAGCTCAAGGTGAACGCGTCGAAGAACGCCGGCGGCGTGTGGGAGATCCCGCACCGGGGCCTCATCGAGAACAACGAAATCTACGACACGCACGCGCGCGCGACGGGCACGCCCGTGACCAAGCTGAACATCGACACGGGCGACGACTGGGTGGTCCGCGACAACGAACTGCATGACTTCTCCAAGCAGGGCGGCATCTCCTACGGCGCCTTCATGAAGAGCGGCGGCAACCGCGGCCTCTTCGAGCGCAACCGCGTCCTGTGCGTGAAGGACCAGCCCGCGGGGGACACGCGCATCGGTCTGTCGTTTGGCGGAGGCGGAACCGGGAACGAGTTCTGCGCGCCGGCCTTCGACCCGACCGTGCCGTGCTCGCCGGAGCACAAGGATGGAATCATCCGCAACAACATCGTGGCGAACTGCTCGGACGTCGCGGTGTACCTGAACAAGGCCGCGAACACGCGCGTGCTGTTCAACACGTTCATCGGCACGACGGGCGTGGACTATCGCTACGCCCCGTCCACTGGCGAGGCCATCGGCAACGTGATGTCCGGCCTCATCCGCAACCGCGACGGCTCCAGCGTCACCACGAGCTCGAACCGGATGAGCGTGACGACCGGCGACTGGGCGGGCTGGTACGTGGCGCCGCTCAAGGGCGACCTGACCCTCAAGGGCGACGTGTCGGTCCTCGTCGGCGCGGCCCCGCGGAACACCCTGGTGCCGGAGGACTTCTGCGCGCGCCCCCGGCCCGCCACGACGACGCTGGGAGCCCTGGAGCACTCGCTGGGTAACTGCCCCGCGAACACGGGCGGCGGCACGGACGCGGGCACCGGCGGAGCCACGGACGCGGGCACCGGCGTGGACGCGGGGACCGGCACGGACGCGGGCACCGGCACCACGGACGCGGGCGTCGTTCCGGACGCGGGCCCGGGCCCGGAGCAGGAGCCGCCGGACGAGGATGACGGCGGTTGCACCGCGAGCCCTGGCCTGCTGCCCGCGCTCCTCGGGCTGCTCGTGCCCCTGGCCCTGCGTCGGCGCGCCCGTCGCTAGCAGAGGCCTGGCGAGGCGGCTGGAGACCCCAGCCGCTTCGCTCCCTCACCCGCGCGCTTTAGAACGCGGTGGAGACGAACAGCCCCGGGCGGATGGCCAGGATGCCACCCACCACGAGCGCCAGCGACACCAGCGTGCCCACCAGCGGCAGCACGTAGCCGGGCGGCGTGCGCCGGCGGTTCGCGGACAGGGGGCCCTGGATGGCGCCCACCGCGAGAATCATCATCACGATGTGCCCGATGAGCGCCGGGTAGTACCCGCGCGTCAGCAGCACGCCAATGCCCACGAGCACCTGCAGCTGCATGAAGCCGGAGTAGGACGCGCCGATGATGCGCCCCACCTTGTCGAACGGGCGCTTCGTGGCGACCGCGAACGCGAAGAACGCGAGCGCGATGACACCGGACAACAGCACCAGGTAGCGAAGACCCGAGTGGAGATGGAAGAGGAAGGTCATGGACGCGAGGGTTTAGCACCCGCCGGGCGGGGCGCGACGTTTCCTGCAAGCTACGACGGGTCCGGCTTGGGCGTGCGCTTCGTGCTGGGGGGCAGGGGCGGCGCGGAGATGCGCTCGGTGGGGGGCAGCTCGCCCGTGAGGCTCTTGAGGAAGGCCACCAGGTCGTCCACCTCGCCGTCCTTCAGCGTGCGGCCCAACTGGTAGCGGCCCATCAGGCGCACCATGGTGGGCAGGTCCTTCACGCTGCCGTCGTGCAGGTAGGGCCCGGTCATCTCCACGTTGCGCAGGGTGGGCACGCGGAAGTAGCCCCGGTCGTCCTCGTTCTTCGTCGCGTCGAAGCGGCCCGCGTCGGTGAGGGCCGGGTACGCCTCCACCAGCCCCAGCTTCTGGAACGAAGAGCCGCCCACCGCCGGGCCGTTGTGGCACGTGGTGCAGCCGGTGGTGACGAAGGCCTCCAGGCCGCGCTGCTCCTGCGCGCTCAGGGCCACGTGCTCCCCCGCGAGGAAGCGGTCGAAGCGCGACGGCGTGGTGAGCGTGCGCTCGAAGGCGGCCAGCGCCCGGGCGGCGTTGGCCAGCGTGACGGGCTTGCCCCCCTTGGGGAAGGCGGTGCGGAAGCGCGTGCTGTATTCAGGGATGGAGGACAGCGTGGCCTCGACGCGCTTCGCGTCCGGCATGGCCATCTCCACCGGGTTCATCATCGGCCCTTCCGCCTGGGCCTCCAGCGTGGCGGCGCGCCCGTCCCAGAACTGCGCGATGTAATGGGCCGCGTTGTAGACGGTGGGCGAGTTGCGGCTGCCCTTCTGCTTCTTGTGACCTTCCGACAACGCCTTGTTGTCCACGCCGAAGGTGTCGAGTCCGTGGCAGCTGTTGCAGGACACGTCGTGGTTCTTCGACAGGCGGGGCTCGTGGAAGAGCATGCGCCCCAGGGCCACCTGCTCCGCGGTGTCGTCGGGCAGCGGCGCCTGGTTGCGAGGAGCCTGGAAGAAGTGCGACGCCAGCTTCGCCACCGCCGCGGCATCCGGTGCCGTGGGCTTCGGAGCCTGCTCCGCCACGGGAGCGGGCGCGGCCGGCTTCACCTCCGGAGCCTTGTCTGGGGAGCGCTCACAACCGGCGAACAAGCCCGTTCCCATCACAGACAGGGTGAACCCGAGCAGCAATCGATTTCGCGTCATGTGAAGAGCCTCCCGGATGCGGCGCGGAGCGCACCGTACCAGTGCCCCGGGCGGCTGGCGTCGCGACAGAACGTCGCACCCACGGCGCGGCCTTTCCCATTCCATCAGTCTGGCAGCGCCTGCCCGGACGGCGGCCCGGCGGACGCGGCCCGAGCCTTCTGCGGAACAATCCCCGCGCCGCTACCTCTTCTTCAAGGTCTCGGTTACACGCAGTGGCGCATCCGCCAGGAAGCGGGGCGCCACGGAGGACGGCGGATGCAGGATGGAGACACGGGCGGCAAGGGGCGGGAGGTGGACGTGCTCGTCTGCCGCAAGTGCCTGACGAAGAGCGCCCGGAGCGGAGGGCAGGACCTGCCGCGCTGGCTCCAGGGGGAGCTGGCCGAGAAGGGCCTCGCCGGTCAGGTGCGCGTCACGCCCACCGGATGCATGAACCAGTGCCCGCGCCGGCAGGTCACCGTGCTCGTCTCCGACTCCGATGATCCCGAAGGCCGCCTGCTGCTGGTGGAGCCCCGGCTGCAGCGCGACCTGCTGCTGAAGTTCGTGGAGCGCCGCGCGCGCCCGGACGCTCCCTCCGCCACGCCCGGCGACGGCGACGCTCCGGGGGGGCAGGAGCACCTCGGTGATGAACCGGTCCACGAGGAACGAGGCCAGTAGCCCCGTCGCGGTGCCAGCGGTGTCCCACGCCAGGTCCTTCACGGAGAAGACGCTGCCGCGAGCCTTGTCGTACACCTCCTTGCCCAACCCCACGCCCAATCCCAGTCCCACGCCGGTGAGCGCACGCGCGCCCGGTGAATCGAAGAGGACGGCGCCGGCCCCGTAGCCCACGCCCGTGGCCGCCGCGCACGCCGCGAAGTGTTTGGGCTTGTCGCTGCCAAACCAGTCATCACCGGACGCGGCGCGGCCAGAGGCCGGGACAGCGAGGAGCACGAGGGCAGCGAGCGCGGAACGGGCGGACATGCATCCATCCTGTAGCATCCTCCGCGGAGGACGCGACCTGGGCTGAGAGTGAAAATCCGGCGCGTTTCCACGCTTGTCGACCCCCACGGTTGGTGCGTTTTGGAGACGAGGCCCGCACGTGGGCTTATGCTCGACTCGTTTTGAAAGGCTTCGGTCCCTCGCTCAACTTCCGGCAGACCCGGCACCCCGCGTTGGATGGCGCGCGAGGACTGGCCGTGCTCGCCATGGTGATGGGTCACACGCTGGACGCGCTGCTGGCGCCCGCGTTCCGGGACCATCCGTGGATCCAGGAGTATTGGAAGATCCGGGGCATCACCGCGCCCCTGTTCCTGCTGGTGAGCGGCTGGGCGGTGGTGATGGCGCTGGGCACGAAGCCGGGCGCCGCGAAGGACTCCTTCGGCCGCCGGTTCCGCCGCGCGCTGCTGCTGCTCTTCCTGGGCTACCTGCTGCACTGGCCGGGCTGGGGCGCGGTGCGCGAGCTGGGCTTCTCCGAAGCCATGCTGCGCAAGGTGTTCCAGTTCGACGCGCTCCAGTGCATTGGCGCGGCGCTGCTCCTGGGCGCGATGGCGCTGGTGGTGACGCCGAACCGGGGCGCCCGGGCGCTGCTGCTGGGCGGGCTGGCGGTGGGCATCCCCCTGGCGAGCGTTGGGATGTGGAACGCGGGCGCGCACCTGCCGGTGCCGCTGCAGCAGTTCATTGGCAATGGGGAGGGCAGCCGCTTCCCGTTCTTCCCCTGGGCGGGCTTCTTCTTCGCGGGCGCGTTCGCCGCGCACGCGCTGCACCTGCTCAAGCCGGGCCTGCCGCATGGCTTCTCGTTGCTCGCGCTGGGCGGAGCGCTGCTGGCGCTCACCCCTTGGGTGCCCGTGGAGTGGACGCCCACCAGTCCCACGATGGTGCTTTACCGCGTGGCGCAGGGCCTGCTGGTGCTGGGCGTCGTGAACCTGCTGCCGCAGCGGGTGAGCGGCCTGCTGGCGCCGCTGGGACGGCTGTCGTTGTGGATCTACGTGCTGCACCTGCCGGTGGTGTACGGCTGGGCGGACATCGCGGGCCTCGCGCAGCGCATCGGTCCCCGGCTGGGCATCGCGGCGGCGCTGGGTACCTCCGTGGCGCTGCTGGTGGGCTGCTACCTCATCGCCCGGATGGGCCGCTGGGTCCGCGAGCAGGCCCGTCCGTGGCGCGCCGGCTCCACCACGCTGAACGCCAGCGTCGGCACCGCGCGCCTGGGCCAGTAGAAGGAAGCCCCGTCCGTTCACGCGGCCGGGACGACGGCGCGCAGGGCGGCCACGCTCGCGGCTTCAGCCCTCGGAGCCGGTGCGCGGCAGCTTCGCGGGCGGCTCGGTCGCGTTGCCACGCGCCACCAGCTCACGCGTCACGGCCTCCAGTGCGTTGATGCGGCGGCCCGCACGACCCCGGGCCCACGTCGCCACCTCCGGCGCCTTGAGCAGCTCCACCGCCTGCTCCACGCCGCCTGCCTTGCCCTTGAGCGCCCGCGCGGTGACCAGCCGCACGTTGCGCGCGGCCCTGCGCGTCAGGCCGCTGCTCCACAGCAGGTCCAGGGCGAACGAGGTCCACACCGTCAGCTCGTCGTCCGGGCGCAGGAACGCCTCGAAGCGGGCCAGCGCCTGGGCACGCGGCTCACCGGCGCGCAGCTCCTCCTCCGGAAGCTCCACGTGCAGCGACGTGCTGTACGCGAGCGGCTGCTCCGGCGCGATGACCGCCTCGAAGCGCTCGCCCGTGGCGTAGCGGACCGCCACCAGGTGCACCAGCTCCGGCGGGATGCCCGCCTCCAGCGGGTGCGCGTTCGCCTCCGCGTAGAAGAGGACCAGCCGGTCCGCGGCATCCGCCAGCGAGCGCAGCTCCAGCGGCGGGCGCCACTCGCCCTTGTAGATGCGGCGGCGGTTGGGCCCCGTGCGCGTCTCCTGGCGCTCCAGCTGCGTGTCCACCATGAACTCGAACGCGCCCAGCATGCGGTCGAAGTACTCGGGCTTGCCCTCCAGCTGGCCCAGGATTTCCGCCACCGCCTCGATGGTGGAGACGCAGTGGTCCGCCGGCTCCGCGCGGATGCGGTAGTTGCTGGGGCGGCGCGGCACGAAGCCGATGCGCGGCAGCGCCGCGAGCACCGGGTTGCGCATCACCACCTTCTTCGCCTGCGGCCAGGTGCCGTCCACGACGATGAGCGTCTCCGGAGGATTCGCCTGGGCCTCCTCCACGGAGATGGCGTCCTCGCCCGGGAAGAGCACCGCGACGCGCTCCGGGTTCTTCGCCAGCTCCTCCAGCCGCGCGTGGCCGGAGAAGTCCACGCCCCGGTGCAGCTCCGAGTTGGTCAGCGACAGGTGCGCCATGCGCGCCGTGCCAATGGCCACGCGCCGCTCCCTCGGATGCTGGAGGAACACCACGCGCGTGCGCGTCTGGAGCTGGGGGACATGCGCGCAGTAGCACGCGCTTTCAGGACGCAGACACTTGATGCAGAAGGTACGCACGCCCGGCCCTTTATCACGGCCCCGCCCCGCCCTGCCCCGGTCGACCGGGGCAGGGCGGGGCGGGGCCGTGATAAAGGGCCGGGCGTGCGTAC
>NZ_RAWQ01000291.1:0-9648 GCF_003668965.1 Corallococcus sp. AB030 | reverse complement strand
CCCCAACGCCGTCCCCGTCCAGGCCGTGCCCCGCCCGGTGCCCAAGCCCCAGGCGGAGCGCCCTCCGCCGGAGTCAGAAGCGCTCTATGTGGCCGCAATCCTTCGGGATTCCCGGCTGCTGGCCCGGGACACCTTCCGCGTGTGTGATGAGTTGTCCCACATGGGACTGCGGATGGTGCTGGCCCAGACGACGTCCGGGCAGGGGCTGGAGGAGGCGCTCTTCGAGGCCTCGGAGGTCGTCAAGCGGACGCTCCTGGAGGCCGGCCGCCGGCTCTCTCCGGCGGGAATGGAACTCGAGACGGAGTTCATCCTCGCGTGCCGCGACATCATGAAGAAGCGCATTGACGAGCGGCTCGTTTATATAAAGCGAGCGACGGAACAGACGCAGGGGGCTTTTGATTTGACAGAGGAGACGCGGTTGCTCCTTTCCGAGCGCAAGGAGCTGTTGGCGCTCCGCAAGCGCGTCCTGGATGAGCTGACCCCCGCTTCCTCGGCAACGGGAACAAAGGGACCAATGCAACCGGTTTGAGTTCGCGTTTGTAAGAAAGCTCGACTTTGCGGTAGATCGGCCGGCTCGCCCAGGCCAAAGCACCTGATTTTCTTAAGGAGAAGTACCCGAATGCCGACGCAGAAGCCCCCCAAGGCATCCGTGAAGCCCACCAAGAAGAAGGTGGACCCGGTGATCCGCAAGAAGAAGGCCCCGGACAGCCCTGCGGCGAAGGTCACGAAGGCAGCGGAGCCCGAGGAGAAGGAGCTGCTGGCGAAGGACGCCCCCGCCGAGGCGCCCGAGAAGATCAAGAAGAAGAAGGGCGTCGCCGCAATGGCCGACGACGTGGACCCCGAGGAGGCCGCGGAGGAAGCCGCCGCCGCCGTCCAGGTGGACCCGGACGCCGTGGAAGACGACGTGGAGGAGGATCCCGTCGCCGAGCGCAAGGAGGTCAAGGACCTGCTGGCCGCGGGCCGCGAGAAGGGCTTCCTCACCTATGACGAGGTGAACGACGCCCTCCCCGCCGACATCGTGTCGTCCGATCAGATCGACGACGTGATGAGCATGTTCGGCGACAACGACATTGAGATCGTGGACGCGCAGAAGGCCGCGCAGTCCAACGAGATCAAGCCCACCGTCGCGGTCGAAGAAGAGAAGGAAGACCAGGACGAGGACGAGAAGGACGAGGACGACGAGCCGGGTGGCAAGTCCAACGATCCCGTCCGTCTCTACCTGCGCAAGATGGGCAGCGTCAGCCTCCTCACCCGCGAGGGAGAGGTGGAGATCGCCAAGCGCATCGAAGAGGGCGAGAAGGAAGTCCTGCGTGCGCTGCTCGCCTGCCGCGTCGCGGTGGCGGACATCCTGGACATCAGCAACCGCCTGAAGACGGGCAAGCTGCGCGTGCGCGACGTCATCAAGGACGCGCCCGAAGAGGCCCAGACGGAGAACGCGGAAGAGCCCGCCGAGGAAGCAGCCGAGGGCGAGGCCCCCGCGCAGCTGGCGCAGAGCGAGCTCAACAAGATCGAGCAGATCTCCAAGCAGATTGAGCGCTTCCGCAAGTTCGCCAAGGACTGCGAGGTCCTGGAGGAGGAGCTCTCCGGGAAGAAGAAGCTCACGGAGGTTCGCAAGAAGGAGCTGAAGCAGGAGGTGAAGGACCTTCGGACCAAGATGATGGAGGTCCTGGAGGAGATGCGGCTGAACAAGAAGCAGGTGGACCGCATCGTCGTGAACCTCAAGGGCCTCATCGAGCGCGTGGAGAAGGCGGAGGAGGAGCTCGGGGACCTGGAGCGCCGCTACGGCGTGGTGATGAAGGACCTGCGCCCGCAGCTCAAGGAGTCGCGCGAGAACCCGAACATCGCCAAGAAGCTCCAGAAGCAGCTCAACTTCACGCCTGAGCAGCTGGAGGTCCTGGACCGCGACGTGCGCACTGCGGTGCGGAAGATCAAGCGCGTGGAGGAGGAAGCCAACCTCCCCGTGGACGCGCTCCGCCGCAACTACGACGCCATCCGCCTGGGCGAGAAGCGCGCCGAGCGCGCCAAGAGCGAGCTGGTGGAGGCGAACCTGCGCCTCGTGGTCTCCATCGCGAAGAAGTACACGAACCGCGGCCTGCAGTTCCTGGACCTCATCCAGGAGGGCAACATCGGCCTGATGAAGGCGGTGGACAAGTTCGAGTACAAGCGCGGCTACAAGTTCTCGACGTACGCCACCTGGTGGATCCGTCAGGCCATCACCCGCGCCATCGCGGACCAGGCCCGCACCATCCGCATCCCGGTGCACATGATCGAGACCATCAACAAGCTCATCCGCACGAGCCGCTACCTCGTGCAGGAGATTGGCCGCGAGCCGACGCCGGAAGAGATCGCGGAGAAGATGGAGCTGCCGCTCGACAAGGTGCGCAAGGTCCTGAAGATCGCCAAGGAGCCCATCTCCCTGGAGACGCCCATTGGCGAGGAAGAGGACAGCCACCTGGGCGACTTCATCGAGGACAAGAGCCTGGTGTCGCCCGCGGACGCGGTCATCAACATGAACCTGGCCGAGCAGACCCGGAAGGTGCTGGCCACGCTCACGCCGCGCGAGGAGAAGGTCCTGCGCATGCGCTTCGGCATTGGCGAGAAGAGCGACCACACGCTGGAAGAGGTGGGCCAGGACTTCGAGGTGACGCGCGAGCGCATCCGCCAGATTGAAGCCAAGGCGCTGCGCAAGCTGCGTCACCCCAGCCGCTCCAAGCGCCTGCGCTCCTTCGTGGAGAGCTGAGCCGCTGAAGTAGACTGTTGGGCCCGGAGGCCTCCGTTCCTTGAGTGGACCGGGGGCCTTCGTCGTTTTCGTCCCGAGTGAGGTGCGCCATGGCCGCGAAGAAGCCCGCCGGAGAGCCCCTGCCCTTCTCCGACAGCGTGATGAAGCAGGTGCGCTCCATTCCCCGGGGAGAGGTGCGCTCGTACGCGCAGGTGGCCATCTACGCGGGCAGGCCGGGCGCGGCGCGAGGCGTGGGGCGGGAGTTGAAGCACCTGCCGGGGCAGGCCACGCAGGTGCCCTGGTGGCGGGTCGTCCGCTCTGACGGGACGCTGGCGCCCCCGGTGGCCCACGAGCAGGCGCGCCGCTTACGCGCGGAGGGAGTCACCGTGGATGAACGGGGACAGGTGTTCCGCGTGGTGGTGAAGAAGGACGGCAAGGCCTTATAGTCAGCGCGTCTGGCGTCAGTGACATGAGGGCCCTTAGCTCAGCGGTTAGAGCTGTCGGCTCATAACCGATTGGTCCCTGGTTCGAATCCAGGAGGGCCCACTCCCCTCACCTCCCCGCCTTGACCGACTCAAATCCCGAGTTCGGCCCGGAGCTGGGCGTATGCCTGGGCATTGGCACCGAAGGCGAGCTTCTCATCGAGAGCCATCTCGCCAATCGTGCGGCTCTGTCCGTCGGGGATGAACACCGGCTCCCAGTGGATCCCCTGGTCACCCCTGCGCTCAAGGGCAATCGTCCCATCGACCCGCCCCTCGAAGAGCTGGAGCTTCTTGCCGTCGCAATAGCAGACCATCTGCACGACATGCGCGCGCCGAGAGCTCCCGTCGGGAATCAAGGTGCAGATGTCTCCCTGAAGTGCGGTCCAGAACGGCTTCACCAGCGGCCCGGGAAGCCCCTTCAGGTGGTCGATGTAGAGGCCCCCGTGCTCGACGAAGAGGGGGACCAGCGCCGTCTTGTACGCGGCCAGGGCCTTCTCGCGCACGACGGTGGAGAGGTCCGAAGAGAGGACTTCAATCACCTCCTGCCACAGGGCACGTGGCGGGCTCTTGCTGTCGCGAAAGAAGTGGGCCACGTCCGCGTGCTTCTGTGGATTCGACGAGCAGAAATAGAGCGTCATCGGTCCCTCATGCCCGAAGCGCGTCGAGCAGCTCGACGACGCTCCCGGACTTGTCACCCGAGTCGAGTTGGATCACGTCGATGTGCCACTGCTGGAGCAGCCTTGGCTGGACGAGGCCCGTCTCGAAGGCCGCCCAGTAGCTGTGATGTTCGGAGGGGAGGACAGCACCAGACGGCAGGCTTTCGCGCAGCATCAAGTTCATCCGGTACCAGATGTAGCGCAGGTTGACGTCGCCGAAGCCGTAGCCCAGGAACAGGAAGACGTTGCCGAGCAGGTCCGAGCGCAGCCGTTGATCCGGCGCGGCCTCCAGGCGGAAGCGGTCGAAGAACTGGCTCTCGGTGAGCACGATGGTGTCCGGGTGCGACAGGTCCCCATGGAACTTGATGACCTGGCACGTGTCCGACTCCGGGGGGCGCCGGAAGTCCTCGAACCGGGTGAGGACCTGGACCTTCTGCCCGCCGTCGCGCAGGGCCTCTTCGATGTGATGCTCGAAGTTCGTCGTGTAGATGGTGCGGAACCGGCAGCGGGCCAGGGCCTGATGCTGAAGGGACTTCTTGCGCCGCTCCTCGACCGCAGGCGCATGGAACTCCGGCGCCATCTTCTCGCGGATGAAGCCTTCCAATCGCTTGGGGGACTCCAGGTCGAAGTAACCGGCCAGATGCGGAGGGTGGCCGTGCACCTCGAAGAGCTCGGGAGCGAAACCCAGGTCCTCGCCCATCCATCCCATGAGTTGCTTCCAGAGCGGAAGCCTCAGCGGGGCGGAGAAACCGGCCCCCAGGAAAGGAATCAAGCGCTGCTCTCTATAGGCCTGCCTGAGGAAGGGGACGGCCTCTTCGAGCGTCAGTGGGACCATGAGGCGGGTATAGCCGCTCGTCTCGCGGTGCGTCGAGTCTGCCCGGGTCGCGGGTCTTCGAACCGACTCAAGCCCCGTCTTCCCCACCGGGAGATGGAGCAAGGCGCTGAAAGATTTCCAAGCGGTTCATGAAGTCGAGCGAAGGCGTCAGGTGATGAAGCTCGGAGAACGTCACCGCCTGCTGGAGCAGGCCGTCTATATATCCTGCGAAGCGGGCGGGATTGCTTTCGAAGGCAGGCCAGATGGCAGCGATGATCTCTTCGATGACGGCGAGGGCCTCCTGGTTCCGGCCCAGCTCGCAGAGTGACTCTCCTTGGGCATCAAGGTAGTTCAAAAGCTTCTCGTACTCTGACGACACACTCCGCAAACGTTCGACGGCTTCTCGGAAGGACTCTACAGCGGCCTCGTGTTCGCCAAGCGCCTGCTGGGTGATTCCGAGGTAATAGAGATGCGACGCGAGCCGCACGGAGTAGACTCCAGGCTCGTGCTCAGCCAAGGGGCGAATGAGACCGACGGCTTCTTGGCGGACCGCTTTACCTTCCGCATGCTGGTTCAGCCCGACCAGCACGGCACTCAGGTTGCTGAGACTCTGGATGAACACAGCCGCATAGGCCTTGGGATCACGCCGCGCAAAAGGCCTGTACAAGTCGGCAGCTTCCTTGGCAATGGAAGCAGCCTCGGCATGCCTTCCCGCCTCATCCAATGCCTTACCCATATTCAAAAGAAAATACGCAAGCACCAACTGATAGACATCAGGGTTCTGTCGGGCAAGAGCATGAATGCGTGGGAGGAACTCCTCCAGGATTTCGAGCGCTTGATCAGCCCTACCCAGGTTGACAGCCGAGATGCTCAAATTGAGCTTGGCTGAGATCAGCTGATCCAAGCCGGCCTCGGGCCTGTCTCCTTCTAGAAACTGGAAGAGATCAATTGCCTCAGCAGAGGCAGAAAATGCCTCCTCATTACGCTTCAGATAAATCAGAGTGGCGCTCTTGTTGGCCAGACCGTTAGCCAGACCTTTGGCCAGACCATACTGTAGGGGCTTGGCCTCACGCTGAATCAGGTCTCGAAGAATCGCAATGGATTCATCCTCCGCCGCGAGCGCATCCTCGTAGCGGTCCGCCATGCGCAGTCCATTGCCCAAGATATGCAGGCTCAACGCCAGCCCCACGAGAATGTCCGCGGCCCCCTCCTGCGACAATAGACGCAAGGCTTCGATGGACTCACGGGCCGCCTGGATTGCCTCCTCGAAGCGGCCCATGAGAATCAGGCTCTTGCTCCGTTGGCGCCGCAGGAGCGCCCGAGTAATCCGCGCATTGTCATCATCTCCGACTGCGGCGAGCGGCTCGAGCGTGCGGACTGCCCACTCATTTACCCGGCGCATTGAGCCGCCAGAGGACTCCCTACGCTGCCATAAAGTAAACGCGAGCGCGAGGTCCCCTTCCTGTTCGAGCCGCTCAGCCAGGACATCCCCCAGCACAGAGTGGCCGGTCCGCAGCCCTACGGCTCTCGCGGCGTCCCACGCCAGGGATGTTCGAACGGGCAGTGGAGTGAGGACACGCGAAAGCCAGGGCCGTACCACCTCCGGCTGGGAAGCGGAGGCTCGACCCAACACTTCCAGGCCTGTCCGCACCTCGTGCTCTGGGGCGTCCGGGGGCAAAACCCTGTCCAGCCAGTCCCTCGGAGGACGGTCTCCCTTGAGCCTTGGTGAGAGAACTCGCACCACCATGCCCTCTCCCAGGAGGTCCGGCACGAGCGGTGGCAGATACAACTCCGGGGCTTCACCGCTGCCCTGGTAGATGCGTTGGAGCAGTCGCAGCAGGTCCTCCTCCTCTGGGAATGGAGCCCGGTCCAGCAGCTTCGTGACGAGGATGCGGGCCGTCTGGAAGTCGGGCAGTCCCCCCCTCAGCGTGGCAGCGGCCACCAACTGACGTGCCAGCGACTTCGTGCTTGAGAGTGCAATCTCTCCCTGGTGGGCGCGGCTCTCCCAAAATCGCTCTTCGTGCTCCAGGATGACATTGAGCAGGTTATTCGCTTCGAACGGAAGCCCTTCGACACAGGCGAGCGCGGCCATGTGCAGGTAGAGCACACGCTGGAAGCGCTCATCGGCGAAATGAGGGAGTGCGCCCCGTAAGACCGGTTGGCCGAGTTTCTCGGCGAACCACCGCGCCGCTTCGTGAAAGACCTTTTCGCGCTCGTCATCACTGACGGCCAGGGGGGCAAGCTCGTAGGGGGGCGTCGTGTCGAGCCAGGCGCCCAGCCCATCATCAGCAAGCCGCAGGGACTCCCACCAGTCCTCTGCACCACGTGCAAGCAGCAGGAGCCGCACCCGGCGCAGCGAGCCCGTGCCCTGCTGTTGGTGATAGCGATACAGGCGCATGAGCACAGCGTGCAGATCGGGGCGGCTCTCTGCATAGTCGATGACCACCAGCATCGGCTGCCCGACATCCCACAGCCGCTCAAACCAGTTGTCAGGGACTCCTTTGAGCAGGAAGCCCGCGGTCCACCCTTCGCCCTTGAGGCGCCGGATCCATTCGATGGCAAGCCGTGTCTTCCCGACCCCTCCGTCGGCATGAATCAGCCGCACCGCCACGGCGCGGTCGTCTTCGCACCAGCGCTCCAACTCCTCGAGCACCGCCGTGCGCCCCCCCTCATGGAAGGGAACGACCTCATGGCGCGCACTGAGCAGGGTGGATGGAGAGGGAGACTCTGGAAGCGTCGCATCTGTCCCCGACACCAGCAGGTCATCGATGCCAGGCTGGACCTCCACCTCGATGTGCTCGCGAAGGAAGGCGAGGAGACACTCGGCGGAAGCGCGCGCGGCGAACGGTTTGAACTGGTCCGCGCGGCCCGCATCCGCGAAGTCCATGATGCCTTTGAGCACCAGCACGTCGAGTCCCATGCTCCGATGGGCGTGTGCAAGAGCACCCAGGGCCGCGGCCTCCATCTCCAGGCCCAACGTCGTGCGCACGTGGGGCACGATGTCGTCCCAGATGGACTCGTCCTCGATGACCCGATCGCCACTGGCGATGGGCGCGACATGGACCTGGAAGGGAATCAGCGGACCTTGGGGTGAGAGGTCCGGCAGCTGGTTCCTGTGTTTGAACAGCACCGCGCGAATGCGTCCGCGTCCCTTGTCAGTGAGGACGCAGGTGCCCTCCTGGACATCGCCGGACTTCCACAAGGCCTCGATGACCTGTGCCCACTGGGGACACGCGCGCTGAGCCTCAGGAAGGATCCAGGGTTCGCGATGCCCCTCGTCCAGCTGCGCCAGTGCCCACTGCTCCTGCCACTCGAATGGGACGGGCCGGTCGAGCCACCACGCCTCGTGCTGGAACCGGGAGACGAAGTCGAACCGTTCGAGCGCCACCTTCCAGTCCTGCCGGAGGCTGTACGTCCTCAGGTCCTGCTCAACCGTGTCGTGGCGCTTCTTTCCTTCGTCGTAGAAGAAGAGCCGTTCCGCGGCGATGACATCCCCCAGGTTCGTCTTTCCGCGGCGGCCCGCGCAGACCCCGGACATCGCAACGCACCGGGGGCGGTAGGCCTCAATCAGGGGGATGAGTGCCTGCGTCGCGGCGACATCCCCCATGGCTCCCGCCTGCGCCAGCACGACGCGCAGAGGCCGTGCCCCTCTTCCATGGAAGGATCGGGACACGACAGGAGTCCCCTGTGGCCCCGGCTCCTCTCTCCATCGGCTGTGCTCCCACGCTCCGGCCTCCACCTGCATCGCCGCCTCGTACTCCGAGGTGAGCGCGGTCAGGATCACCAGATCCGCTCTCCGCAAGCGCTCGCTGCCCTTCGACATGGTGCGGAGGGTACCGCCACTTCCGACGACTTTGTGCGCCCACGCGGTCGCGTCGCGCCGCGACCGGTGAGCTGAACATCAGAAGCGGATCGCGGCGCCGAAGCGCACGCCGAAGCCCTTCTTCGAATCGGCCGTGGCCGCCGCGAAGAAGCTCGTGTCAGCCCCGGGCTTGTAGTTGACCTGCCCTTCGAACTTCGTCGTCCCCTTCATGAAGTCACGGAGCACGTTGCCCTGAAGGGTGAGGCGGTTCTTGTCGAGCGACCACTTGAACTTCCCATCCACGCTCGAGAGGGCCCCGTTCTTCAGGCTGATCCCCGAGGTCGCCTCGAAGGGGTTCGTGGTCCCACTCTTCAGGCTGCCTTCGACGCGCGTCGAGTCATTCTGGAAGTCCTGTAGGGCCTTGAGGCCGAAGACGCCCTGGGGGTTCTTGAAGGTCACGCCTCCTTCCGCCTTGAAGCTTCCCTGGCCGTTGAGCGTACCGGACGCAGTGGTGGTGAAGCGCCCCTGCGTCCGTTCGAAGCCGCCTGACACCCGGTCGAAGCCGTCCTTGTTGAAGGCGCCGGTGGCGGTGAGCTTGGTGCCGTCCGTCGTCCAGGTGACGCCGCCCGACGCCTTGTCGAACCCGTCCCGGTTGAAGTTGGCGGAGCCCATCAGTTGGGTGTTTTTCGTGAGCTGGAATTTGACGGAGGCGCTGCCCGCGGGTTCAGCCTTCTGCAACCAGTTGCCGAACTCCGCATTGAGGGTGAAGTCACCCTTGTCCCCGAGCTTGAGCTTCAACCCTTCCGGGCCGACAAGCTTCTTGAGGGTTCCGAGGACGGCCGCGGCATGTGGCGAGTTGGCTTCGGGGCCCAGGAGGTACTTCTCTCCCTGGTCCAGTCCCACCTTGAGGAGGAAGTCGGAGACGGCCCGCTCGGCCTGGGCCTTGTCGGCCGCAGGCATCTCACGTCCCGACCGGGGCGACAGCTTCCCACCCGCCAGGGCCTCTGCGTCGGGCTTGAAGAGTTTGACCAGCTTCTGAGCCTGGCCCGGCGCTCTCAATCGGTCGTCGCAACAGCTGACGCGAATACTTCGGCAGGCGTTCGCCATGCAAGTGTTTGACGCGGGCGCCCGTTGAGTTCATGCGCGATGGCGTCGAGTTGCTTGCCAGAGAGGGC
>NZ_RAWQ01000290.1:0-9744 GCF_003668965.1 Corallococcus sp. AB030 | reverse complement strand
GCGTGGCGGGGACGTTCTTCAGCGCGCTGGCGGACGTGGATTGCAGCATCGCGGCCATCGCGCAGGGGTCGAGCGAGCGGAGCATCTCCGCGGTGATTTCGCGCGAGGACGGGCCGCGTGCAATGGCACACGTGCACCGCAAGGCCTTTGGCACCACGGAGGTGGTGGAGCTGCTGGTGGCGGGCGTGGGCACGGTGGGCGGGGAGCTGTTGCGACAGATTCATCAGCAGGCGCCGAAGCTGCGGGCGCATGGGTTGGATTTGCGGGTGTGTGCCATTGCCAACAGCAGACACAGCCTGGTGGCGCCGGAGGGCGTGGCGCTGGACGGATGGAAGGCGCGGCTGGAGGCGAGCGAGTCTGGTTTCACGCTGGACACGTTCCGAGCGTGGGCGAAGGCGCGGCGTCCGGGCCGGCCCATCTTCGTGGACTGCACGAGCAGCGAGGACGTGGCGCTGGGGTATCCGGCGTTGATGGCGTCCGGGCTGCATGTGGTGACGGCGAACAAGAAAGCCAATGCGGGGCGGCAGGAGCACTGGAAGGCGCTGCGGGAGACGGCGGTGCGGCACCAGCGGAGGTTCCTCTACGAGACGAACGTGGGGGCGGGGCTGCCGGTCATCGACACGTTGAAGAACATGCTGCGCACAGGAGACACGGTGCACCGGGTGGAGGGCATCCTGTCCGGTTCGCTGTCGTTCATCCTGGGGCTGACGGAGGCCGGGGTGCCGCTGTCGAAGGCGGTGGGCACGGCGATGGAGAAGGGCTTCACGGAGCCGGATCCGCGCGACGACCTGGAGGGCACGGACGTGGCGCGCAAGGTGCTCATCCTCGCGCGAGAGCTGGGGCGGTCGCTGGAGCTGGAGGAGGTGGCGCTGGCGTCGCTGTTGCCGGAGGAGTTCGACGCGAAGGGGCCGCTGCCGGAGTTCCTGGCGCGGCTGCCGCAGGCGGACGAGATCTTCCAGCGGAGGGTGGACGCGCACCGGAAGGAAGGGAAGGTGCTGCGCTACGTGGGCAGCGTGGGACCGGAGGGCGTGCGCGTGGGCCTGGTACCGGTGCCGCTGGAGCATCCGCTGGCGGCGGTGAAGGGCGGAGAGAACGCGCTGAGCTTCTTGTCGGAGCGGTACAGCCCCACGCCGCTGGTGATTCGAGGGTATGGCGCGGGCGCGGCGGTGACGGCGGCGGGGGTGCTCGCGGATGTGTTGCGATTGGTGGAGGGGCCGTTGCCCTGAGCGTGGGTGTTGTGGCTTGCGGCGTGCGCGTCCAGCACGCCGCTTCTGTTTCACTCCCGGATGTCTTCGGCGGCTCGTGTGACCAGGATTTCCTGGAGCATCCCAGGAAGGCGGACGAGGCCGTGGTGCGTGAAGACGCAGTGGCCCGCGTTGGGGGTATAGCCCTCGGCGGTGATTCGTCCGTCTTCGACGGTGAAGTAGCCGATGATGTCCTCTGGGGGCACACGCTCCCCACCCGGAGGCAGCCGTTGATCCGAGATGTAGAGCCACCCCTTGCCGATGCGTTGTGCCTCGGCCTGGGCGGCTGGATCGGCTGGAGCGCACTCGCGGACGACCTGGTGGAGAAGTGCCACGAAGGCTGGGTTCACCTCGAAGCCATCGGGCCCTCCGTGAGGGTCATGCAGCGTTCCCGCGATCGCGTGTAGGGGGAGTCCTCCAGCCAGGAATCGCTCTGGCGGCAGCACGGAGATGACCCTCGAAGTCACCCGCTGCTCCTTGCTCTTCTTCCCGAATAGCGACTTCCAGAAGCCCATGGGCTGACGCTACCACTGTGGCGGGGACGCACGGGTCTATGACTAGGCTTTTCCGTCATGAGGAAAAGCCTGACGTTCTGTGCGCTGATGCTGTGGATGGCGGCGTGCGCGTCCAGCACGCCGCTCCAGCAGCGGTGGGACGAAGCTGAGACGGAGTGCGGTGACGCGAGCGCGGACGCCTGTGTGACCCTGGTCTGTGGTGACACGGCCTGCGGCTTCTTCCGGTGCGAGGATGTGCCCGGGGAGGTGGTGCTGGCGCGTGGACTGCCACCTCGGCCTCCACCCGTGGCCGTGGCTCCCGCGCCGGGAAGCGGGCCCCGGCGCAACTGGGGCGGCAGCATGGGGCTGCCGGGTGATCCGGAACCGGTGATGGTGTTCCCCTGGTACGGGACCCCGAAGCCCGTGCCTCCTCAGCGGCAGCTACCGGCGGGCAAGTTCGAGAAGCACCACATCTTCCCGCAGGCGCGGGACCTTGCGGAGTGGTTCAAGAGAAAGGAGATCGATATCCACCAGTACACGATCCCCATTCCCGTCCACGTTCACCGGCGTATTCACAGCAATGGGCCCAGCGGAGGCATGTGGAATCAGGCTTGGCGTGAGTTCAAGGACGCAAACGAACTCGCTCCCCCTCAAGAAATCTTCAAACATGCGGGCGAGCTCATCTATCGCTTCAAACTCCTGGGTGGTCCCATCCAGCAGTACAACTGAGCGCTCTCCATCCGAGGCCTGCCGGTCCATGCCCCCCTTCTTCTGGTTGCGCGACGACGAAGCCGCCACCTCCCGTTACAGCGGGGACTTTGATGCCGCGCACAAGTGGGGACTCCCAGGCATCAAGAATTGCCCGGGGTGCGGCCTGACATGGGGTGGATCAGGGCGTCAATACCCCGCCGTGGACCTTTCGCTCATCCCCGAGCATCGGGAATTCGAGGAGGCCCGAGCCGAGCCGTTTCATGAGTTCGTCCGTCTCCAGGAAATGGTGCGCCCACTGGTGCCACCGGATGCATCGCTTCCTCCCGGCACAAGCTTCGGTCCGCTCACGGGCACTGCGTCCGGTCAGTTCGGGCCGTTCACCTGGCAGGGGACCTCGCTGATGCTCATCCGCCGCGACGCACTCGACGGCCTCCAGGCCGCCGGCGTTCGTGGGCTGCTGGGCTGCAAGACGGAGCTGCGGTTCCGGCAGAAGACGCCTCCGGACATTCTCGAGCTCCAGATCGAACCACACGGTCTCCTGCACCGCGACTGCCTTCCTCCCGACCTGGCGTCGCCCTGTCCCACCTGCGGACGACAGGGCTTCCGTCGTCCGGACGATCCCATCCTCGACGGTGCTTCGCTGCCCACGGACAGGGACCTGTTCCGCTTGGACAACTTCAGCACCATGATCATCGGCACGGACCGCTTCAAGGACGCGGTGGAGCAGGGCGGTTGGACCGGCATCTCCTTCCGCGAGCTCCCGGTCCGTTCCTGAAGTCCTACGCTGTCCGTCGTGAAGACAACCGCTGGGGAAAACGCTCCTCGATCCCGGGAAGGAACAGGGACCGCCCGGCACGTGAGGCTTCCACAGCCTGACGAAAGTGGAGGTCGCCGTGCTGGCCGAAGAGACAGTCCTCCACGAGGACGGAGCCCTCGACGAAGATCCGGGCTCCGTTGCCGGATGACAGCGTTCGGGCATGAAGGTCTCCGCGGATGATGACAAGCCCGGGAAGGGAGTCGAGGGTCGTTGCGTTGCCCAGGTCTTCAAGCCTGACGTTGGTCACAGGAACGCCGGATATGAGTAGGTTTTGCCGCCATGCGAAAGATTCTGACGTTGGCGGCCCTGACGCTGTGGATGGCGGCGTGCGCGTCCAGCACGCCGCTCCAGCAGCGGTGGGATGAAGCTGAAGCGGAGTGCGCTGACGCGAGCAGCGACGCCTGTGTGACCCTGGTCTGTGGGGACACGGAGTGCGGCTTCTTCCGGTGCGAGGACGTGCCGGGGGAGGTGGTGTTGGCGCGGGGTCTGCCACCCCGGCCGCCACCTGTGGCCGTGGCTCCCGCGCCGGGAAGCGGGCCCCGGCGCAACTGGGGCGGCAGCATGGGGCTGCCGGGTGATCCGGAACCCGTGATGGTGTTCCCCTGGTACGGCAACCCCAAGCCCGTGCCTCCTCAGCGGCGATTGCCGGCGGGCAAGTTCGAGAAGCACCACATCTTCCCGCAGGCGCGGGACCTTGCTGAGTGGTTCAAGGAAAGGGGCGTCGACATCCACCAGTACACGATCCCCATCCCCGTACACGTCCACCGGCGCATCCACAGCAATGGGCCCAAGGGAGGCATGTGGAACGAGGCCTGGCGTGACTTCAAAGAAGAGAATCGAGGCGCTTCACCACCGGAAATCTTCCGGCATGCCGGAGAGCTCATCTATCGCTTCCAGCTTCTGGGCGGTCCCATTCAGCAGTACAACTGATCTTCAAACGAATCCCACAGCACATGTCCCTCTTCTACTGGATGCGCAACGACAAGGTGGCGGCAGCACGCTATAGCGCGGACTTCGACGCAGGACATAAGTGGGGACTGCCGGGTCTCAAGAACTGCCCGGGGTGTGGCGCTACCTGGTCTGAGGCGGGACACGAGTATCCGGCCGTGGATCTCTCGCTCATCCCCGAGCATGCGGAATTCGAAGAGCATCGACCTGAACCCCTTCACGAGTTCCTGCGTCTTCAGGCCCTGGTGCGGCCACTGGCCCCGCCCCATGCCGAGCTCCCTCCCGGAACGAAATTCGGTCCACTCGAAGGCCGCGCCTTCGGTCAGTTCGGTCCCTTCACGTGGTTGGGGAATTCGCTGATGCTCATCCGCCGCGACGCACTCGACGGCCTCCAGGCTGCGGGCGTTCGTGGGCTGCTGGGCTGCAAGACGGAGCTGCGGTTCCGGCAGAAGACGCCTCCGGACATTCTCGAACTCCAGATCGAACCACACGGTCTCCTGCACCGCGACTGCCTTCCTCCCGACCTGGCGCCACCCTGTCCCACCTGCGGACGACAGGCCTTCCGCCGTCCGGACGATCCCATCCTCGACGGTGCTTCGCTGCCCACGGACAGGGACCTGTTCCGCGTCGGCAACTTCAGCACCATGATCATCGGCACGGACCGCTTCAAGGACGCGGTGGAGCAGGGCGATTGGACCGGCATCTCCTTCCGTGAGCTGCCCGTGCGTTCCTGAAGTCCTACGCTGTCCGTCGTGAAGGCAGTCTCTGGGCGAAGCGCTCCTCGACCCCGGGAAGGAACAGCGACTGACCGGCACGTGCGGCTTCCACGGCCTGACGGAAGTGGAGGTCGCCGTGCTGGCCGAAGAGACAGTCCTCCACGAGGACGGAGCCCTCGACGAAGATCCGGGCTCCGTTGCCGGATGACAGCGTTCGGGCATGAAGGTCTCCGCGGATGATGACAAGCCCGGGAAGGGAGTCGAGGGTCGTTGCGTTGCCCAGGTCTTCAAGCCTGACGTTGGTCACAGGAACGCCGGATATGAGTAGGTTTTGCCGCCATGCGAAAGATTCTGACGTTGGCGGCCCTGACGTTGTGGATGGCGGCGTGCGCGTCCAGCACGCCGCTCCAGCAGCGGTGGGATGAAGCTGAAGCGGAGTGCGCTGACGCGAGCAGCGACGCCTGTGTGACCCTGGTCTGTGGGGACACGGCGTGCGGCTTCTTCCGGTGCGAGGACGTGCCGGAGGAGGTGGTGTTGGTGCGGGGACTGCCGCCCAGGCCGCCACCTGTGGCCGTGGCTCCCGCGCCGGGAAGTGGGCCCCGGCGTAACTGGGGCGGCAGCATGGGGCTGCCGGGCGACCCGGAACCCGTGATGGTGTTCCCCTGGTACGGGACCCCCAAGCTCGTGCCTCCTCAGCGGCAGCTGCCTGCGGGCAAGTTCGAGAAGCACCACATCTTCCCGCAGGCCCCGGACCTTGCTGCGTGGTTCAAGCTCAAGGGGATCGACATCCACCAGTACACGATCCCCATCCCCGTGCATGTCCACCGGCGTATCCACAGCGATGCTCCCAAGGGGGGCTTGTGGAACAAGGCTTGGCGTGAGTTCCGGAATACGAACGGAGGCGCTCCCGCAGAGGAAATCTTCAAGCATGCCGGGGAGCTGATCTACCGATTCCAACTGCTGGGTGGTCCCATCCAGCAGTACAACTGAGCCTTCACCCATCCGAGGCTTGACGGTCCATGCCCCCCTTCTTCTGGCTCCGTGACGACGAAGCAGCCACATCCCGTTACAGCGGAGACTTCGATGCCACGCACAAATGGTTCCTGCCCGGCATCAAGGATTGTCCTGGATGCGGCGTGACCTCGGCTGGATGGGGACGTCAGTACCCCGCCGTGGACCTTTCACTCATCCCTGAGCATCGGGAATTCGAGGAGCCCCGAGCCGAGCCGTTCCACGAGTTCGTCCGTCTCCGGGAGCTGGTGCGCCCGCTGGTGCCACCCAATACATCGCTTCCTCCCGGAACAAGCTTCGGTCCGCTCACGGGCACTGCGTCCGGTCAGTTCGGGCCGTTCACCTGGCAGGGAACCTCGTTGATGATCATCCGCCGCGACGCACTCGACAGTCTCCAGGCCGCCGGCGTTCGTGGGCTGCTGGGCTGCAAGACGGAGCTGCGGTTCCGGCAGAAGACGCCTCCGGACATTCTCGAACTCCAGATCGAACCACACGGCCTCCTGCACCGCGACTGCCTTCCTCCGGGCCTGGCGCCGCCCTGTCCCACCTGCGGACATCAGTACTTTCGTCGTCCGGACGATCCCATCCTCGACGGTGCTTCGCTGCCCACGGACAGAGACCTGTTCCGCTTGGACAACTTCAGCACCATGATCATCGGCACGGACCGCTTCAAGGACGCGGTGGAGCAGGGCGGTTGGACCGGCATCTCCTTCCGTGAGCTCCCGGTCCGTTCCTGAAGTCCTACGCTGTCCGTCGTGAAGACAACCGCTGGGGAAAACGCTCCTCGATCCCGGGAAGGAACAGGGACCGCCCGGCACGTGAGGCTTCCACAGCCTGACGAAAGTGGAGGTCGCCGTGCTGGCCGAAGAGACAGTCCTCCACGAGGACGGAGCCCTCGACGAAGATCCGGGCTCCGTTGCCGGATGACAGCGTTCGGGCATGAAGGTCTCCGCGGATGATGACAAGCCCGGGAAGGGAGTCGAGGGTCGTTGCGTTGCCCAGGTCTTCAAGCCTGACGTTGGTCACAGGAACGCCGGATATGAGTAGGTTTTGCCGCCATGCGAAAGATTCTGACGTTGGCGGCCCTGACGCTGTGGATGGCGGCGTGCGCGTCCAGCACGCCGCTCCAGCAGCGGTGGGATGAAGCTGAAGCGGAGTGCGCTGACGCGAGCAGCGACGCCTGTGTGACCCTGGTCTGTGGGGACACGGAGTGCGGCTTCTTCCGGTGCGAGGACGTGCCGGGGGAGGTGGTGTTGGCGCGGGGTCTGCCACCCCGGCCGCCACCTGTGGCCGTGGCTCCCGCGCCGGGAAGCGGGCCCCGGCGCAACTGGGGCGGCAGCATGGGGCTGCCGGGTGATCCGGAACCCGTGATGGTGTTCCCCTGGTACGGCAACCCCAAGCCCGTGCCTCCTCAGCGGCGATTGCCGGCGGGCAAGTTCGAGAAGCACCACATCTTCCCGCAGGCGCGGGACCTTGCCGCGTGGTTCAAGGAGCGAGGCGTCGATATCCATCAGTACACGATCCCCATTCTCGTGCACGTCCACCGGCGCATCCACAGCAATGGGCCCAACGGGGGCATGTGGAATGAGGCCTGGCGCGAGTTCAGCTTGGCGAACAGGTTCGCCAAGCCTCCAGAGATCTTCAAACACGCTGGGGAACTCATCTATCGGTTTCAGCTGTTGGGTGGTCCCATCCAGCGGTACAACTGACCTCCGGTGATTTGACTCCAGAGACCATGACCCGCTTCTTTGAGCTTCGTCGCGACAAAGCAATCTGGAACCCCTCCAGCGGGGACTTCGATGCCGCACCGAAGTGGGGCCTGCCTGGCATCAAGGAGTGCCCGGGATGTGGCGCCACCTGGTCCACCTGGGGAGACCATTACCCCGCAGTAGACCTGTCGGACCTTCCCGAGCGAGGCGAGTTCGAAGAACCCCGGCCTGAACCCTTCCACGAGTTCGCACGTCTCCGGGAGCTGGTGCGCCCGCTGGCCCCCCCCGGTTCCGAGCTTGCCCCCGGAACGAAGTTCGGCCCGCTGGTAGGCCGTGCATGGGGGCAGTTCGCTCCCTTCTCGGGTCTGGAAAGATGTTGGATCCTCGTGCGCCGTGACGCCTTCGACAGCCTCCAGGCAGCCGGCATCCGAGGCCTTCTCGGCTGCAAGACGGAGCTGCGGTTCCGTCAGAAAACACCTCCGGACATCCTCGAGCTCCAACTCGAACTGCGCGGCCGGATGCACCGCGACTGCCTTCCCCCGGACCTGGAACCGCCTTGTCCCACCTGTGGACGCGTGGGCCTTCGCCTCCCGGAGGACCTCCTCCTCGACGCGGCCTCCCTGCCCTCGGACATCGACCTCTTCCGCCTGGGCGACTACAGCACCGTCCTCATCGGCACGGACCGCTTCAAGGACGCGGTGGAGCAGGGCGGTTGGACCGGCATCTCCTTCCGGGAGCTCCCGGTCCGTTCCTGAGGGACCAGTCACTTGATGGTGCGGATCGCCTTGTCCGTGGCCTTCAGGTCGAACGCTTCAGGATCGAAGGAGCCGCCAACCCACTCCAGCAGTTCATCGTGATCTTCGTGCTCCGGATCTTGAAGCGCCTCGAGCAGGTCTTCATAGCCAGGGACACCGCCGCAGTCGTCGGGCGGAGCAGCACGTGCTCCGGCGGTGCATGTGGGGTAGCGCTTGCCGGCTTCAGGAGGCTGCACCTTCTTGACACGAATGCGGTGCACCCAGTCGTCACCGAAGTCGTAGATGTAGCCAAAGACGCTGCGAGCCCGAGGGCCGAGATCCGCGACGGTGTACTTGCGTTCATCCAACAGCGGTGGCCCGCCAAGACTGAAGTCGTCGGCATCCCCGTCGACCAGATCTCCATACTGCTGCCGTGAGCTGTCCTCGAACAGGTGCATGTGGCTGTTGGTCCAGCCGAAGGATGCTTGCAGGATGTCGTGCAACTTTGAGAGCGGAGTGTCACTTCGAACTTGAAGCTCTCGCCAGATTGCAGGCGCGATATCGACCAACTCGACGTGCAACACGTGGATCGATGGTGTGGCAGCCGTTTTCTTTCGAGTGGCCATGAGTGGAGTCCTCTTTTCCATCCCTGCCATCAACGAGAAATCCTTTGAGTGCGCGGGGAATTGAACGCGTTGAAAACGACACGGTCAATTAGGCTTTTCCGCCATGAGGAAAAGCCTGACGTTCCTGGCCCTGACGCTGTGGATGGCAGCGTGCGCGTCCAGCACGCCGCTCCAGCAGCGCTGGGATGAAGCTGAAGCGGAGTGCGCTGACGCGAGCAGCGACGCCTGTGTGACCCTGGTCTGTGGGGACACGGCCTGCGGCTTCTTCCGGTGCGAGGACGTACCTGAGGAGATAGTGCTGGCGCGGGGTCTGCCGCCCCGGCCTCCACCCGTGGCGGTGGCTCCTGCGCCGGGAAGCGGGCCCCGGCGCAACTGGGGCGGCAGCATGGGGCTTCCGGGCGATGCGGAACCCGTGATGGTGTTCCCCTGGCACGGGCTCCCCAAGCCCGTGCCTCCTCAGCGGCGATTGCCTGCGGGCAAGTTCGAGAAGCACCACATCTTCCCCCAAGCCCAGGACCTCGCCAGTTGGTTCAGTGAACGAGGCGTCGACATCCACCAGTACACGATCCCCATCCCCGTACACGTCCACCGGCGCATCCATAGCAACGTAACCGTCCGGCCAGTGACGTGCCGGGACGCTTGAAGACAGGCCCCGACCGTGCTCGGCGAGCGCCGCGAGGAGTGAGCTGTTCAGGGACTGGGCTGGAGGGGTGACTCGGGCGGGTCGGCGGTGC
>NZ_RAWQ01000028.1:0-63421 GCF_003668965.1 Corallococcus sp. AB030 | reverse complement strand
GGTGGGAGGAGTTCCGCATGAGCGCAGGAGCGTCGTCTGGCGCCGGCCGGGTCCGGCGGGTTGCGGAGGGTTGGCCGTGGTGAGTGGGCCGGTGCTCGTCACGGGGCCCACGGGCAACGTGGGGCGTGCGGTGGTGCGCGCGCTCCTGGCCGAAGGGGTGGCGGTGCGCGCGACGGTGAAGTCGCCGGAGCACACGGTGTCGCTGCTCAAGGAGATGGACGGGGACGTGATGCCGACGCCGCTGGACTTCCTGCGGCCGGAGACGTTCCTCCCCGCGCTGGAGGGCGTGCGGGGCGTGTTCCTGATGCATCCGCCGGCCATCGCCCACGCGGAAGGGACGCTCAACGCGTTCATCGACGCGGCCGCCACGCAGGGCGTGAAGCAGGTGGTGTTCCTGTCCATGGCGGGTGCGGAGACGCGCGCGTGGGCGCCGCACCACGCGGTGGAGGAGCACCTGATGCGCTCCAACGTCGGGTGGACGCTGCTGCGCCCGGCGTTCTTCGCGCAGAACCTGGGAGACGCGTACCGCGAGGACATCCGCCAGGACGGCCGGCTCTACATGCCCGCGGGCCACGGCAAGGTGGCCTTCGTGGACGTGCGCGACGTGGGAGAGGTGGCGGCGCGGGCGCTCCTGGACACGTCGCTGCGCAACCGCGCCTTCACGCTCACCGGCCTGGAGGCGGTGTCGTTCGAGGAAGTCGCGTCCGTGCTGTCGGAGGTGCTGGGCCGGCCCATCCGCTACGTGCCCGCGTCGGTGCCCGGCTACGTGCGCCACCTGCACCAGCGCCGGCTGTCATGGGGCCAGCTGGGCATGCAGACGCTGATGCACGTGGGGCTTCGCTTCGGGAAGGCGGAGCAGGTGGACCCCACGCTCACCTACCTGCTGGGCCGTCCCACGCGCACGGTGCGCCAGTACATCGAGGACCACGCGCCGCTCTGGCGCTGACGAGGCTCCGGCGTGCTCAGACGTACCAGAGCGCCCAGGCGATGAGCACGACCTGGAGCGGCAGCCGCGCCCAGAGCATGCCCCGGGGAATCTTCCGGAACTGCTCCGGGTGCTGGGCCATGTAGATGTTCGCGGGGAACACCGCCACGAACAGCGCGACCAGGCCCCAGGCCGCGAGCCGCGTGGTGGCGGGCACCAGCAGGAAGATGCCCAGCAGCACCTCCGCCACGCCGCTCAGCAGCACCAGCTCCCGGGGCCGGGGCAGGTACGGCGGCATGATGCGCATGTACATGCGGGGCTTGAGGAAGTGGTTCACCCCCGCCACGACCATGAACAGCGCGAGCACGTACTGAAGGATGGTTTTGACGTCCATGGGCGGTGGGGCTCCTCGCGCGGCATCGAAGCCCGCGCGAGGCGCCTGAGTCCACGCCTACTTTCCGGCGAACGCCTCCGAGACGATGGCGCGCGCCTCCTGGACGATGGCGTCCAGGTGCGCCTGGTCGCGGAAGCTCTCCGCGTAGATTTTGTACACATCCTCCGTGCCGGACGGACGCGCGGCGAACCAGCCATTCTCCGTCGTCACCTTGAGGCCGCCCAGGTCCGCGTTGTTGCCCGGCGCGCGCGTGAGGCGCTGGAGGATGGGCTCGCCCGCGAGCGACGTGGCCTTCACCGCCTCCGGCGACAGCTTCTTCAGCGCCGCCTTCTGCGCGGACGTGGCCGGCTGGTCGATGCGCGTGTACAGCGGCGCGCCGAACTTCTTCGCCAGCTCCTGGTAGTGCTCGCCGGGGTCCTTGCCGGTGCGCGCGAGGATTTCCGCCGCGAGCAGGTCCAGGATGATGCCGTCCTTGTCCGTGGTCCACACGGTGCCGTCCTTGCGCAGGAAGGACGCGCCCGCGCTCTCCTCGCCGCCGAAGCCCAGCGAGCCGTCCAGGAGCCCGTCCACGAACCACTTGAAGCCCACCGGCACCTCCACCACGCGGCGGCCCAGGTCCTTGCCCACGCGGTCGATGAGGCTGCTGCTCACCAGCGTCTTGCCCACCGCCGCGTCCGCCTTCCAGCCCGGGCGGTTGCGGAAGAGGTAGTTGATGGCGACCGCGAGGTAGTGGTTCGGGTTCATCAGCCCCATGCTGCGGGTGACGATGCCGTGGCGGTCGGAGTCCGTGTCGTTGCCGAACGCGAGCGCGTACTGGTCCTTGAGCTTCACCAGGTTCGCCATCGCGTACGGCGACGAGCAGTCCATGCGGATCTTCCCGTCATGGTCCGCGGGCATGAAGCCGAAGGTGGGGTCCACGGTGGGGTTCACCACCGTGAGGTCCAGGCCGTACTTTCGAGCGATCGGCTCCCAGTACTGGAGGTTGGAGCCGCCCAGCGGATCCGCGCCCAGCTTCAGCTTCGCGCCCCGGATGACGTCCAGGTCCACCACGTTCGCCAGGTCCGCCACGTACGGGGTGATGAAGTCGTAGGGCTTTACCGTGGCGCTCGCGCGCGCCTTCTCGTAGGGGACGCGCTGCACGCCCTTGTTGCCCGAGGCCATCAGCTCGTTGGCGCGCTTCTCCACCAGCGACGTGACGTTGGTGTCGGCGGGGCCGCCGTTGGGCGGGTTGTACTTGATGCCTCCGTCCTCCGGCGGGTTGTGGGACGGGGTGATGACGATGCCGTCCGCGAGCCCGCTCGTGCGGCCCCGGTTGTACGTGAGGATGGCGTGGGAGATGACCGGCGTGGGCGTGGCGCCGTCCGTGTAGCGGACCTCCACGCCGTGGGCGGCCAGCACCTCCAGCGTGGTGCGCTGGGCGGGCTCGGAGAGGGCGTGCGTGTCCATGCCCAGGAACAGCGGGCCGTCATAGCCCTGCTGCTTGCGGTACTCGCACAGGGCCTGTGCCACCGCGAGGATGTGCGCCTCGTTGAAGCTCCGGCGCGCGGCGCTGCCCCGGTGACCGGAGGTGCCGAAGGCCACGCGCTGCTCGGCCACGGACGCGTCGGGCGTGTCGTCGTAGTACTGCGCGCGCAGCTTCTCGGGATTGATCAGCAGGTCGCGCGAAAGGGGCTTGCCAGCGGAAGGGTGGGCCATGTCGAGGCAACCCTAGCCGCGCGCGCTCTGGGAGGGGAGCCCAAGTCGTGGCCCTGTCGCGCGCCTCACCCGTCTTGACGCGCTCCGTCCAGTAGCGGGCGGGGCGAGGGCTGTCGGGACGGGGACGCGTGTCCGGAAGCTGTCAGCGCGCCACGGCGACGGAGGCCGCGGAAGACGACGCGGGCGGGACGGATTCGGGCGCGGGAGGCTCGTCCTCCTTCGGCTGGGCGGCGTTCTCCGGCAGGAACGTGAGCAGCACCAGCGCGGGGATGGCCGCCGCCGCGGTGAAGGCGAAGAAGGTGGGCCAGCCCATCCACGTGGCCAGGTAGCCGGACACGGAGCCGATGAGCCGGTTGGCGATGGTGCCCAGCGCGGACAGCAGCGCGTACTGCGTGGCGCTGAAGCTCTTGTGGCACAGCGACATGATGAAGGCCGCGAACGCCGTGACGCCCAGGCCCGTGCACACGTTGTCCACGGCGATGGTGGCCGCGAGCATCAGGTCGTTCTTGCCCACCAGCGCCAGTGCCATGAAGGCCAGGTTGGTGAGGCCCTGCGCGGCGCCGAAGATGAACAGCGCGCGGCGCATGCTGAGCTTCACCATCAGCACGCCGCCCAGCAGGCCTCCGCCGATGGTCGCGACCATGCCCAGCGTCTTGCTGAGCGTGCCAATCTCCGTGTTGGAGAAACCCAGCTCGATGTAGAAGGGCGTCACCATGCTGGCGGCGATGGCATCCCCCAGCTTGTAGAGCACCAGGAACGCGAGCACTCCCAGCGCGTACTCGCGGCGGAAGTAGTCCACGAAGGGCCGCACCACCGCGTCCGCCAGGTTGCGCGGAGGCCGCACGCTCTGGGGCTCCGGGGCCAGCAGCGTGGCCACCACGCCCACGCCCATGAGTACGCCCATCACGTAGTACGTCTGGGACCAGCCCAGGTGATCCGACAGGATGAACGCGAGCCCGCCCGCCACCAGCATGCCCAGCCGGTAGCCGGTGACGTACAGCGAGTTGCCCAGCCCGCGCTCCTCCAGGGTGAGGATGTCCGTGCGCCACGCGTCCGCGACGATGTCCTGGCTGGCGGACAGGAACGTCACCACCACCGCCATGCACGCCATGGCCAGCGGGGTGTCCTTCGGGTTCACCAGGCCCATGGCGGCGATGGCGCCCATGAGCAGCACCTGCGTGAGCAGCATCCAGCCGCGCCGCCGGCCCAGGAAGGGCAGGGTGTAGCGGTCCATCAGCGGCGCCCACAGCACCTTGAAGGTGTAGGGCAGCGCCACCAGGCTGAAGATGCCAATCGTCTTGAGATTGACCCCCTCGTTCTTCATCCACGCGGACAGCGTGACGCCGGTCAGCCACAGGGGGAGGCCGGACGCGAAGCCGACGGCCATCAGGAGCCAGACGCGCCGGCTCTTCAAGACGGTGAGAAGCGAGGAGTTGGGCATGGGGGCGCGGGAAACCGCCGCCAGCATAGAGAATCCACCCCGCGCGTCACCTTCCAACGGCCAGGGACTGTCCGCCCGGCTGCTGTCCGGCCCTGAGCCCGGGCGGCCTCTTCAGGGCTTCGTGTCCAGCGCGGACACGTCCGGACAGGTGCGGCGGTCGCCCTCGGTGGGGGTGATGAAGTCCCAGTTTCGCTGCATGAAGGTGATGCGCGTCCGGGTGTCCCAGCACTCCGTGTACTGCGCGCCCTTCGCGTCCCCGTCCAGGATGTTGAGCACCAGCACGCCCCGGCCATCCGGCGTCCAGCGCGCCAGGATGTCCAGCGTCTCCAGGAGCCCGCCGGGAATCAGGTCCGTGTTCGGCAACCGGAACGCCATCTCTCCCAGGCCCTCGGGCGTCTGACGCGACGCATAGCGGGTGTTCGGGGTCGCGGCGCCCGCGCCGGTGAAGAGCAGCTCCACGCGCGTGGGCAGCGCCTTCGTCTGGTAGTCGATGTCCAGCCGGTCCAAGGACTTCGCGTCGCCCGTGTCGAAGCCGTGCGCACGGGCCGCCTTGAGGTCCAACGCGAGCGTGCCGGTCCCCTTGCGGATGCCGCCGTCCGCCTTGAATGTTCCGGGCAGGTAGGTCCACCACGCGTCCTCGCCACCGCCCTGGGGACGGAACTGGAGGAGGTACGCGAAGGAGGCGCCCTGGCGCTCCATCACGAAGCGCAGCTCGTGGCCCGGGTGGTCGTCGGAGGGGAAGGGCCCCCAGATGCGCTGGTCGGTTTCGCGCGTGGTGGGCGGGGCGTTGCGGAACAGCTCCATCAGGGAGAGCAGGCCGTCCACGCTGGTGTTGAACTGCGTGCCCGCCTGGTAGGCCTGAAGAGCGAGGGGCGACGTGCCGCCCAGCACCTGCGACGCGCTCAGCCGTTGGGCGCGAGTGCCCAGGCCCTGGCCGGCGCGGGCGCTGTCCGGCAGCTTCGCGGCCAGGTCCTCGCGCTGGGGCAGGGCGTTCTGGAACTCCAGGTCGTCGTTGGAGAAATCGCCGCCGCACGCGACCGCGAGGAGACAGGGGAGGGCCAGGGCAAAGGTTCGCATCACGTGCTCCCTCATGGCTGGTACGTGAGGAGCGCGGCGAGTTCCCAGAACCCCAGGGAGCGCTGCGCGTCGACGGTGTATTGGAGGTACTGCAAGCGGCTGCGCGCGGTGAGGTTCAGCTTGCGCGTGAGCTGGAATCTCGCGCCCGTCGCCAGGCCCGGAGACACCATGGCGAAGCGTTGGTCCGGGAACGCCGCGTCGTCGAACTTGCGGCCCATGATGAGGTACGCGACGCGAACGCCCACGAAGGGGGAGAAGCGGCCCACGGGCCATTCGGCGGTGAGGCTGGTGCCCACGTTCACCACGGAGTAGCGGTACGCCGGGCCCGCGAGCGTGGGCAGTGACAGCACGCCATTCGTGCCACCCACCGCTGCGTCGAAGCCCCAGACCCAGTCGCGGCGGAAGTAGTCGTGCAGCTCGGCCTCCGCGCCGAAGAGGGGCACGGAGAGGAAGAGGGACTGGCGCGTCTGGGGGTCGAAGAAGGACTGGAAGCCGCCGGTGAGGCCGAACGCCCACCACGCGCCCTTGTTCAGCATCGCCCCCTTCACGGGGTCGTCGGAGAAGGGCGCGTCCTTGAAGCGCGGCTCCTGCAGGATGGTCGTGCGTCCACGCGCGACCTCCACCTCTCCGATGCGCAGCCGGTCACTGAGCCGGCGCTTCACGCGGTAGGTGCCGGGGGCCAGGGCCACGCGGCGCTCGGTGTCCACGGCCTTGTCCAGCTCCGCGACCACGAGGCCGCCTGGATCCACGAAGTAGTAGGAGCCCGCGGGGGCGTTGCCGGGGACGACCAGGCCTTCGGCGCTCGCGCGCAGGTCGGTGAGGACCAGGTCGCCGTTGCCGGCGAGGTCGTAGCTGAACGTGGGGTGCTGGGGGCCCGCGCTGCTGTCGGCCGTGTCCGCGACGGTGCGGGCGTAGGCGTGCGAATACGCCTCGAAGAGCGTCACGCGTCCGTCGCCACTGCGGTCCGCGTCTCCCAGCAGGCCGCTGGCCAGGTGATGGGAGAAGTAGCTGCCGCCCAGCGCGTCCGACTCCTGCGAGTCCTCGTCCGCGGCGCTGGAGGTGAGGATGACGACGCCCCGAGCATCGCGTGCCGCGCCGGACTCCACGTCGAAGGCCGGGGCCTTGCGCGCGCCCTTGGTGCGGGTGAGCGCACCGGAGCGGCAGGAGTCGAGGATGGCGATGCGGATGTCCACCGGCGCGTCTGCCATCCGGCGCTTGAGCGCGTCGAAGGCGAGCCGCGAATCACCCAGCCGCAGCGCGCCGTCCTTCGCATGGCCGGAGTAGTAGACGAACAGCGCGGTGCGCTCGCCGCGAGCCTGGGCCGCGCGGGCCCGTTGCTCCAGCTCCGACAGCGCGACGAGGAAGTCCTTCGCGTCGTCATCGAGGAGGAGCTTCGCGTCGGTTGGGGACACGCCGCCCAGCCGCGTGAGCAGGTCGTGCATCTTGCGCGCATCGTCGCGCGCGTAGCTCAAGGGCCGCGTGTCCGCGCCGCCCGTGTCGTTGCCGGCGATGAGCGCGAAGCGGTGCAGCGTGTCCGCGTGCGCGGCGGTGGAGGCCAGCACCAGCGCTGGAATCGACGCCCGCATTGCCGAGCCCAGGGCCCGTGCCCAGGCCGCCACGGGAGCGAGCACCTGTCTCACGGGGCCGTCGCTCATGGCTTCAGCAAAATCCACTGCGTCTGCGTGCCCGCCACGTCCAGCGGGGCCATGCGCGTGACGTCCCGGCCCGCCGCGACGAAGGACTTCCGGGCCGCGTCACTCAGCGCCTCCATGGACACGGGCGCGTCCGTCAGCACCAGCACCACGCGCTCCGCACCCGCGCCGGTGAACTCCACGCTCTCCGGCAGCCAGTGCTGCCCCGCGCCCGGCTCCACCGCGAGGCTGTCTCCGGACTCCGGATACAGCGGCGTCACCTCGCCCTGCGCATCCACCGACAGCGCCGCCACGTAGCGGAACGCGTCCGCCGTGTAGCCCAGCCGCACGCGCTCACCGGGCTGCAACGCCTCCGGCGCCTCCGTGCCCGCCACCCGCTGCGGATCCACGCCCCCACCGATTCGCAGCTCCGCGCCCGCGCCGCCCTTGATGCGATTGCCCGCGACGGGCGGTTGGGTCGGATCCGTCCTGCCACCGGTCTCCAGCAGCGGACGCGCCAGCACCAGCACCACCACGGATGCCGCCACCGCCATCAGCGGCCGGACCCACTGCGCGCGCGTCGCCGACTCTTTCGAAGAGGCCTGCCTCGCGCGGGCCCGCTCCACGCCGGCCTCGAAACTCTCGAAGGGCACCTCCGCCTCGAACGCAGCCTGCGCATCCGCGAAGGACCTCAGCGTCGCTCCACACGCCTCGCACGCCTCCGCATGCTCCCGGACGCGGTTCGCTTCCTGGGTGGGCAGCTCACCGGCGTGCAGGCGGCGCAATGTCCAGCTCGACTCGTGCGCGCTCATCGGACGCTCAGCTCCTCTCCACCCAGCTCCGCGAATTGCTCCAGCCGCTTGCGCACCGTGGGCACCGAACGCCCCAGCACCGCGGCCACCTCTTCCAGCGTCATCCCATCCACGTGGTAGTGGATCGCCGCCGCCTGCGTCTCCGCGTCCACCCGGGCCAGCAGCTTGCGCACCAGGTCGCGCGTCTCCATCGCCTCCGCGCCGCCATGGCCCTCCGAACGGGCCGCTTCGTCCCGCGCGAACCATTTCCTCCACGCCGCCCCCTCCGAGCGCAGCTGGTTGAGGCAGTGGTGCGTGGCGATCTTCATCAGCCACGTCAGCGGAGACGCCTCCGCCCGGAACGACTCCCCGTGCACGAGCGCGCGGGCGAAGACGTCATGCATCGCGTCCTCCGCCCGGCTCGCGTCCTTCAGCAGGTAGCGGCAGCGCTCACGCACGCTGCCGCCATACTTCACATACAGCTCGCGCAGGACGGCCCGCCGGTCCTCGTTGGGACGGGGAGGCACCACCTTCAGGGCCAGCGGGGTCGGTCCGGTCACGCGCGGCGCAAGCCTACCGCGACCCGGCTCACAGCGACGAGTACACCGCCGCCGTGAACCCGCCGCAGGCCGCCTCCGCCTCGCCGTAGCCCAGGCGCGGGTCCAGGCTGACGCGGAAGTAGGTGCTGAGGAAGTTCGTGTCCCAGCACTCGTTCAGCGTGGCCTCGCCCACCAGGTCGCCCCCCGTCACCTTGATGTCCGAGCGGCCCGCCCCCGTCGCCGTCCAGCGGCTCTTGATGGACAGCTTCTCCAGCTTCGCGCGCAGCGGGTCACCGTTGTCGATGTCCTCGTTCGTCGCGAACTCGAACTCGCCGCCCGCCGTCGCGGACGCCTTGTAGTGGTAGGTCCCGTCCACGCGCTTGTTGGCGTCCTTCTCGTCACGCACCTGGTGGAAGTCCGCGTCCACCGTGGCCTCCGCGGAGGCGCTCGGGCGCGCGTAGCGGATCTCCACCGTGCCCACGTTGTCGTCGGCATCCGGCAGGGTGTGCGCCGCGTCCCAGTCGATGAACAGCTCGCCGGAGCCGTAGCCCTTCACGCGCTCGCCGTCCGCGTCCACCGCCACCTGCTGCGCGCCGGACAGCACCGCACGGAAGGCGCTGTCCTCCTCGCCCTTCGCCTTGCCCTCCAGCACCCAGGAGAACGACGTCTCCCCCGACTTCGTCACCGTCAGCCGCCACGTGGTGGGGCTCAGCGCCTCCGTGCTCGGGCCCCACACCGCCTTGTTCTCCTCCAGCGTCGTCGGCGGATACTTGGAGATCTGCTCGATGAGGTTGAGCACCCACAGAGTGCCGCCGTTCACCGCCACCGTGGCGTTCACCGTCGCCTGGTAGTACTCCGCCTTCTGCCCCTGGCCGTACTGCGCGGAAGGGCCGGCCGCCGTCAGGCCCTGGCCGTTCGCCTTCGGCGCCTTCACCTGCGTCATCTCCTTGGAGGGCAGGCCGTCACGGAACGTGTCCGCGTCGTTGCTCCCGGCGTCGTTGCAGCCCACGAACAACAGGGAGGCACACAGCAGGCTCTTGCGCAGCATGGTCGGGCGTCCTTTCAGGGCCCGTCTCATGCGGGCCGTGCGGCAGTGAATTCGCCCCTATGGACACAGGCCGGCCGAAAAACAGAAAAGGCGCTCGCTAGGAGTGGAAAAACACAGCGAAACCAGGCGCTTGGCGTCTGGCTGCCTGCTCTCCGGGCGCCCGCGCCCGCCTGCCTGACGGTTGAAATGGGCCATCCCTACCTTTCGCCCATGGAAAAACGACACCCGAACCATCCCGGGGAGATGGGTACGGACGCCACGCTGGCCGAGCGGGAGCGTGCGCCGGACGAGATCAACGCCCGCGCCAGAGCCGTTGGCCTGTTGCATGAGGCCGGGGTGCCGTTCGTCGTGGGGGGTGCGTATGCCTACGCCACCTATACCGGCATCTACCGCGACACCAAGGACCTGGACCTGTTCCCGCGCAAGCAGGACGCCATCCGCGCCCTGGACGTGCTGGAGAAAAATGGCTGGCGCACGGAACGGCCGGACGAGGTCTGGCTCTACAAGGCGTACAAGGGCGACTACTTCGTCGACTTCATCTTCTCCTCCGGCAACGGCGTGGCGACGGTGGACGACGAGTGGTTCACCAACGCCAAGAAGGCCACCATCTTCGGCTACGAGTGCCTCATCGCGCCGGCCGAGGAGATGATCTGGTCCAAGGCCTTCGTCACCGAGCGCGAGCGCTATGACGGCGCGGACATCAACCACCTCATCCTCAAGGCGGGGCGGGAGATGGACTGGGACCGCATCCTCCGGCGCTTCGACCGCTACTGGGAGGTGCTGCTCAGCCACCTGATGATGTTCCGCTTCGCGTACCCGAGCGAGCGCGACATCGTGCCCAACTACGTGATGACGGAGTTGATGAGCCGCACGCTCCAGACGGTGCGCGACGGCAGCTGGGACGAGAAGCTGTGCCGGGGCAACCTGGTGTCCAAGGTGAACTATCACGTGGACATCCACCACTGGGGCTTTGGGGACGGCAGGGCGTGGGACGAACAGGACAGACCCGAGGGGGGAACCCGTGGCGCGAGATCCGAGCTCGAAGATTCGACTGGCAGCGGTCGGTGACCTGCACTGCCGGGAGGACCAGCACGGGCGGTTCCGTCAGCTCGTCAAACAGGTGAACGCTTCTGCGGATCTGCTGCTCTTGTGCGGGGACCTGACGGACCGCGGGATGATTGAAGAGGGCAAGGTCCTGGCCGAGGAGCTCTCGGCCTTGCGCGTCCCGTGCGCCGCGGTGCTGGGCAACCACGACTACGAGCACGGGCAGGTGAAGGACATCTGCTCGGAGCTCTCCAAGGTCGGCGTGCACATCCTCGACGGGGACCACTTCATCTTCGAGAAGGTGTTGGGCGTCGCGGGGGTGAAGGGCTTCGGGGGCGGCTTCGGCAACGCGACGTTGCAGGCGTTCGGCGAGGGCCAGACGAAGTCCTTCGTGCAGGAAGCCGTCACCGAATCGCTCAAGCTGGAGGCGGCGCTCAGCCACCTGGACACGCCCAAGAAGGTCGTGATCATGCACTACGCCCCCATCCCGGAGACGCTGGAGGGGGAGAACATCGAGATCCGCCCCTTCCTGGGGACGAGCCGTCTGTCGATGCCCATCGACCACTACGGCGCGGCCTACGTCTTCCACGGCCACGCGCACCACGGCGCGCTCGAGGGCAAGACGAAGAGCGGCATCCCGGTGTTCAACGTCGCCATGCCGCTGCTCACCAAGTTCACGCCCGAGCAGCGCTTCGCCTTGATGGAAGTGTAGGGCCGCCTCAGGGCGCGGGAGGTCCGCCGTCCGAAGCTTCGGGCGGCGCCTCCTGGAGGTCCGCGGCGCGCGTGGGCAGGTCCGCCACCGCGCTCATGGACACCTCCACCAGGTCCGGACCGGAGCCCCGTGCGTAGAGCCGGTCCTCCGTGTCCGGCACGGCGTCACCCAGCCACAGCCGCGCCAGCTCGCGCCCGTCCGCGTCGCGCAGCACGACGCCCCGCGACGTGTCGCTGATGCCGTAGCGCTCCCAGTGCTTCACCTTCGCTTCGCCGAACGCCGCGGCCTTCAGCGCCTCCAGCCGGCCCAGCAGCTTCACCACGCGGAAGTGCAGGGCGCGCCCACCGCCGGGACCTTCCACCTGCCACGCGTCGCTGTTGCCCGCGCCGCGCGTCACCACCACGGGGGCGGCCTTGCCTCCGGGGAGGAACTCCATGCGCCGCACGTCGTCGCGTGCGAACGACAGCACACGGCGGTCCTTCAACTCCTGCACGCCCAAGTCCAGTGTCGTCAGCGCGCGGGGTTCGACCTCCGCCAGCGTTGACCGCGAACCCTGTTCCCGCAGTGCATGCACGACGGTCGCGCCGTCGCGAGTCACCTGCGCCAGCCTGACGCGGATGGCCTCACCGGAGGCAGGCACGAAGCGCGCGTCCACGACGGGCGTGTCCAGGCCCAGGGCCTTCCGCGTGGCGGCGGTGTCCTGCGGGAAGGACAGGGCTTGATGGTTCTCGAACGCCTTGAGCAGGTCCGTCAGCCGACTGGCGTTCGCGCGGGTGGGCTCTGGCTTCTCCATCCGCCACGACTTGCCGTCCGCTTCGCGCGTCAGTGTGTACGCGTGGTCCTTCGCTTTGACTTCGATGGACTGGAGCGACGCGAGGTCCAGCGGCCCCAGGAACTCCTTGGCGCGCAGCTCGAACGGGCCCTTGTCCAGCGAGTACCGCACGGCACCATCGGCCGCGTACACGGTCGCGTCACCTTCACGGCGCACGTAGACGGAGCCATCGAAGGGGTTCTCATCTCCACCGGCCAGCGTCACGGTGCGCTGGCGGGACGGATTTTCCGCACCTTCGCCGTTGGCATCCGGGAGGAAGGCCCGCGCCGTCACGGTGAACGCCGGGGACGTGAGCCCGTACTTCTTCAGGTCCGCGTCCGTCGGTGACGCGTTCACGGTGGACTTGAACTTCGCCGAGGTGAGCTGCTGCACCAGGGCCTCCACCGCGTACGGATCCGCCTTCGCCTCCACGGGAGACACAAGCCGCCAGCCCTCTGGCGTCCGCTCCAGCTCCGTGGTGGCGCCGCGAGCCTTTACCGTCAGGTGCGTGAAGACGGGCGTCGGGTCCGGAGTCGAGCCACGGGGTAGCTCGGCGGGCTCCGTCGCGAAGAGCTTCGGAGGAGCAGGGGGCTTCTCCGCGTCGCGCGAACAGCCCACGCTCAAAAGCCCCAGCATCAAGACGGTGGAAGTCCTCACCGGTTCCTCCGTGACAACCAGACCGCGAGTCCCACGCCCAGCAGCGACAGGGGCAGCAGGTCGGTGGATACGAAGCGCAGGGTCCGCATCTGGTCCTCGCCCAGCTCAAGCGTGGACGTCTCACGGTCGGGAGGGCGCAGGGTGATCTTCTCCGCCTGATGGGACGCCCATCCCAGGGAGTTCATCACCAGGTTGCGGTTTGCCTCGTAGCCCCAGTTCGGATCCAGCAGCAGCTCCGAGTCTCCCACGGCCACCAGCCGCGCCTCGTCGGAGCGCTTGTGCTCCGCGGTGCGCGTGTCCCGGGACGCGGCGGCCACCAGCGTGAGCTGCCCCATCTTCTCGCCGCTGGACGGGGTGGTGTCCTCCAGGGGCCGCGACTCCACCCACGCATACGGTGAACTCAGCAGCACGGGCTCCACCGTCACGCCGGGCAGCAGGAAGCCCTCGCGGACAAGCGTGAAGCTGCGCGGCGTGGGCAGCTGGATGTTGAAGCCGCGCTCTTGCAACGGGCGCGTGATGGGGTGCTTGCCGTAGAAGTTCGACAAGAGGACGAACGGGTTGCCCGAGTTGAACTGCGGGTCCGCCGCCACGCCCTCGTCCACCTGCACGCCGTAGTCCGCGAGGAACAGGCCCAGCCCGTCGTCCGTGTTCGCGTCGGTGAAGTAGAGCAGCCGGCCGCCTTCGCCCAGATAGGTGCGCAACACCGCCACCTCCGGCGCCGTATACGCCTGCTTCGCGCCTGCGATGATCAACAGGCCCGCGTCGCGAGGCACTTCCTTCCGGCCCAGGAGGTTGAGCGGTTCGGGGCGATAGCCCTCGCGCAGCAGTTGGCGCCGCAGCTCCGTCAGCCCCTCACCGGCCGCCTCCAGCGACCACTCGCCATGTCCTTCGAGGACGTACACCTTCTGCGCGCCCGTCGCGCTCAGCTGGAGCAGGGCGTTGGTCAGCTCCTGCTCGGTGGGGACGGGCAGGGTGGTGTGGGGCGCGGCATCTCCTTCGCCGCGGGAGACGACGACCAGCGTCTGCTTGTCCTTGAGCTGGTACTTCGCGGCCAGGGTCGGCTCGCGGCGCGGATCCACGAAGGCGTAGTCGAAGGCCTCCGGTGCCGCCTCGTGGTAGCGCCGGAACAGCTCCTCCAGCTCGCCATAGGACGGATGCGTGGGCGGGACGAGCGCCAACGCGTGCGCCTTCTCCTTCAACCCCGCCAGCGTCTGCACTGTCTGTGGCGCGAGCGAGAAGATGCGCTCCTGCGTCAAATCCCACCGCTGGTTCTTGCGGAACGCGAGCACGTTGAGCGCCACCAGCACGCCCAGCGCCGCCAGCGTGGTGAGCACGGAGGACGCGAGGAACCGCCCCGTGCGGCGGGTGCCCGCGCGCCCCAGTTCCTGCCGGTGCGTGACGACGTAGGCCGTGAGCATCGCCGCGCCCAGCACCGCCTTGCCCGCGGCGAGCGCCACGCTGCCGGAGGTGAGGAACAGCGTGAAGGGACTGGACGCGAGGATCAGCAGGCCGAAGGCCCCCAGCACCCGGGTGACGTGGGTCGCTCTCATGGTCATGCGTAGCGCTGCGCTTCCACCGCGCGGTGGGTGAGCAGCAGCGAGAACAGGATGACGGACGCGAAGAACACCAGCGCCTGGACCTCCAGGACGCCTTGGATCATCCCCTGCAACTGCGTGTCGAAGGACAGGTAGTTCAGGAACGAGCGCAGCGGCTCCGCGGTGGACTGGGCCACGCCGCGCAGGAGCATCCACGGCAGCAGCACGGTGAAGGTGAGGAACGCCGCCAGCATCTGGCTCTCCGTCAGCGCGGAGATGAACATCCCCACGGCCATGCACGTCGCGCCCCACAGCAGCACCGCGCCGTAGCCCAGCAGCACCGTGGGCCACTCCAGCGCGGAGCCGGACGGGCCCGTGCCCACCACCGACAGCAGCACCGGGAACACCAGCGTCAGCCCCAGCGTGACGAAGATGAGGCCCAGGCCGCCCAGGTACTTGCCCAGCACGATGTCCACCGGCCGCACCGGCGTCGTGAGCAGCAGCGCGAACGTCTTCTGGCGCTTCTCCTCCGCGAACAGCCGCATGGACAAAAAGGGCGCGACGAAGAGCGTGAGGATCAACACCACGCCCCACAGCTGCACCACCACGCCGTCCGTGAGGTTGCGGTAGACGATGGAGTCCGGCGGCAGCTTGCTCCAGCCGTGCTCTCGCGCCAGGGACTGCACCTGCTGGAACTGCTCCAGCAGGCTGACGAAGAAGAACGACGAGAGCGCCGCCATCGCCGTGAACACGGCATAGGCCCACGGGGTGGTGAAGGCGACGGCCAGCTCCTTGCGGGCAATGGCCAGGGCGGTGCGCATGCGCGGTGGGTTCCTGTTCAGGCGGCGGTCAGCTTGATGAAGACTTCTTCCAACGACGCGTGCTCGGCCTGGCCATGCGCCTTCGCCAACTGGTCGATGGCGTCATGGGCCACCACGCGGCCCTGGTGGAGGATGAGGACGTTCTCGCACGTCACCGTGACCTCCGGGAGGATGTGCGTGGACAACAACACCGTGTGCTTCCCCTTGAGGCTCCGGATCAACGCGCGCAGGTCCGCGCGTTGCGCGGGGTCCAGGCCTTCGGTGGGCTCGTCCAGGATGAGCACCGGCGGCGAACCGATGAGCGCCTGCGCGATGCCCACGCGCTGCTGGTAGCCCTTGGACAGGTTCTGGAGCACGCGGCCCATCACGTCGTCGATGCCCGTGAGCCCCGCCACCCGCGCCACCTCCGCCTTCACCGCGCGGCCGGGCACCTGCTTGAGCGCCGCGACGAACGCCAGGTAGCCGTGCACCGTCAGCTCCGGATACAGCGGCGGTGTCTCCGGCAGGTAGCCGATGCGCCGTTTGACCTCCATGGGGTGCGTGGACACGTCGAAGCCCGCCACCTTCGCGCTGCCCTCGGAGGGGGGCAGGAATCCGGTGAGGATCTTCATCGTGGTGGACTTGCCCGCGCCGTTGGGGCCCAGGAAGCCAAGCAGCTCGCCCTCACCGACCGTGAAGGACAGGTCGTCGATGGCCACGCGATCGCGGTAGCGCCGGGTGAGGTTGCGCACCTCGATGATGGGCTTCTCGGTGATTGGCATGCGCGGGGGCGAACTCTACACTGCCCCGGAAGCGAGGCGTGGATGCCAATCGTGGTGCAGAAGTACGGCGGCTCATCGGTCGCTGACGCGGAGAAGCTCGGCAAGGTCGCGCGGCGCGTGAAGCAGAAGCGGGACGCGGGCTATCAGGTCGTCGTCGTCGTGAGCGCCATGGGCGACACCACGGATGACCTGCTGTCGCTGGCCAAGAGCGTGTCCCAGGACCCGCCCCGGCGCGAACTGGACATGCTCCTCACCTGCGGCGAGCGCATCTCCATGGCGCTGTTGTCCATGGCGCTCCAGGAACAGGGCGTCCCGGCCATCAGCTTCACCGGCAGCCAGAGCGGCATCATCACCAACGACGCGCACGCCCAGGCCCGCATCGTGGAGGTGCGGCCCTACCGCATCCAGGACGAGCTGGCGCACGGCAAGGTCGTCATCGTCGCGGGCTACCAGGGCGTCTCCTACAAGAAGGAAGTGACGACTCTGGGACGCGGCGGCTCCGACACCACCGCGGTCGCGCTGGCAGCGGCGCTGGACGCGGAGGCGTGTGAAATCTATTCGGACGTGGACGGCGTCTTCAGCGCGGATCCGCGCGTGGTGCCGGACGCACGCAAGCTGGAGTCGCTGAGCTACGACGAGATGCAGGAGCTGGCGAGCGCCGGCGCCAAGGTGCTCAACGCGCAGGCCGTGGAGTGGGCGAAGGCGCGAGGCATCACCATCCTCGCGCGCACCGCGCACGGCCAGGGCACCGGCACCAGCGTGCAGGAACTCGCCGTGCCCACCGACAGCCGCGTGAAGGGCGTGACGGCGGACGCGGAGATGGCCGTGCTCGTCGCGCACGCCAGCGTGCCCCTCCAGGAGCTGCTGGAGTTCCTGGACGCGCGCGCCGTCCGAGGCCGCACGCTTGCCCACGATGGACTGCCGGGCGCGCCGGGACGCACGTACCTGGCGGTTCCACTCGCGGACATTCACGGCCCGGAGGCGCTCCAGCGTGAGCTGGCCACTCGCTTTGGCGCGGGAGTGGACTGGCAGGACGGCTGGGGCACGGTCACCTGTGTGGGCGTGGGCCTCAACGCGGACTGGGTGCCGCTGCGCAAGGCCCTCTCCGCCGCCGAGGCCCTCTCCGCTCGGGTCCATGCGGTAAGCACCTCGCCCCTGCAGGTGACCCTCCTGGTGGACAAGACGCATCTGAAGACCCTCACGGCCCGGCTGCACCGCGAACTGCTCGGTAGCTGACACGCATCACGCCCGCGCGACCTCCGTTGATCCGAGGGCTTGCGGGTTGTCCCTGGGGACGAGGCGACATCGTCTGTCGAACTTCCTTTCCTATTGGGGGCAGAGCGCTTCCCTCTGAGAAGTCGATGCCTACCCTCCTCCCCGAACACCTTGGAGGGTTGGGCCATGGGTCAGGGGCGTCGCTGGATGGGACTGGGGGTGGTGCTGGCGCTCCTGGTGACGGGGGCCTCGGGCTGCAAGGACTCCGGTCCGGCACCCGGCACGCCTCCCCCTGGCGACCGCCATGATGAGCCGCCGCTGAGCAACGACGACGCGGGCGTCATCGGTCCGGACGGCGGCATCATCGTTCCCGAATACGACGCGGGCACTCCGGATGACGAGCCGGACGCGGGCACGCTGCCCGACGGCGGCAGCGCACTTCCCGAGCGCGACCCGGACGCCGTCTACAAGGAGAACCAGAAGAAGGGCACCACGGGCTGGCGCATCGACAAGAACGCCAACAGCCGTGAGATTGAAGGCTACCCGCTCAAGGCCACGCTGACGCAGGGCGAGTCGCTGCGCGTGGCGGTGTCCCTGTCCGAGGAGCGCAAGTTCAGCTGGTTCGTCTACCGCCTGGGCTACTACGGCGGCGTGGGGGCCCGGGAGGTCGCGCGCGGCGGCCCGGTGCAGGGCACGCGGCAGGCGGACTGTCCGGCGGATCCCTCCACGGGCATCATCGCCTGTTCCTGGTCGCCCACGCTGGAGATCCCCATCGGCGAGAACTGGGTGCGCGGCGTGTACGTGGTGAAGCTCGTGCGCGACGACCGGCCTTCGCGCTACGTGCCCTTCTACGTGCGGGACGCCAACCCTCGCTCGGAGGTCGCGGTGCTCATCCCGACCGCGAACTGGGCGGCGTACAACACCTGGGGTGGCACCAGCCTCTACGATGATCAGAAGGGCGTGATGAAGGCGCACGGCGTCTCGCGTGCCTTCCAGTCCTCCTACGACCGGCCCTACTACCGGGGCCAGGGCTCCGGTCACCTGATGACGGACGACCTGAGCCTGGTGACGTGGCTGGAGTCGCAAGACCTGGACGTGGGCTACTTCACCGACGAGGACATGGACGAAAGCTACGACTTCTTCCGTGGCGCGAAGGTGTTCTTCATGTCCGGCCACGACGAGTACTGGTCCTCCAAGCAGCGCGACCACGCGGACCGCGCGCTGTCGGAAGGGCGCTCCATCATCAACCTGGGCTCGAACAACGCCTACTGGCAGGTGCGCTTCGAGCCCGCCGCCGACGGCCGTCAGCGCCGCGTCGTGACCTGCTACAAGGGCGCGTCCGAGGATCCGTACAAGGACCAGCGCAGGACGGTGAAGTTCCGCGACCTGCCCGCGCCCCGTCCGGAGAACGCGCTCTTGGGCGTGCAGTTCGCCGCGCGCTGGCACCAGTGGCCCTTCCCGACCGTCATCACCAACCCGGAGCACTGGGCCTTCAACGGCACGGGCCTGAAGGCCGGTGACACGCTGTGGATGGCGAACGGCTACGAAGTGGATCAACTGGTGTCCAACGGCCGCCAGCCCTCCGGCGTGGAGGTGCTCGCGGAGTCGCCGTCGCTGTCGCTCCAGGGCGGCTTCGGCTTCGCGCACATGGTGGTGCGCAAGCAGGGGGAGGCGTACGTCTTCTCCTCGGGCGGCATCGACTTCGTGCAGAAGCTGGCCGGGGTAGGGGACCGCGTGGCGGATCCGCGCGCGGGCCGCATCGTGGCCAACGTGCTCTACAAGGCGCTGGGCCGGAAGCTGCCGGGCGACCTGGTGAAGTTCCAGCCTCCACCGGCACCCTCGCCCATGGGTCCGTTCGCCGCGTCCGTGACGACGGTGGCGGGACAGCCCGGCAAGCGCTGCCAGGCGGGCGCGAAGGTGGGGCCAGAGGAACTGGGCGCGCCGCTCGCGGTCGCCGTGCTGCCAGATGGGGGCTGGGCAGTGGCGGACTCGCTGGGCAACACCGTGAAGCGCGTGTCGCCGGACGGGAAGATCCGCACGGTGCTCACCGGCCTCTACGGCCCCATGGGCATCGCCTCGGACGCGCTGGGTAACATCTACGTGTCCGACACGGAGAACGCGCTCATCCGCCGCATCACCCCGGACGGAAAGGCGCAGGTCTTCGCGGGCACCTCGTTCGGCTACCAGGACGGCCCCGCGCTGTCGGCGGCGTTCAACCAGCCCGCAGGACTGTCCTTCACGCCGGATGGCACGGCGCTGCTCGTGGCGGACTTGAACAACAGCGTCATCCGCCGCATCGACATGGTGACGCCCGGCAACCCGGTGACGACGCTGCAGGGCGACTGGCTCTACCGTCCCTCCGCGGTGGCCCAGACGGTGGACGGCACCACCTACGTCGTGGAGAGCGGCATGGCGCGCGTGGTTCGCGTGCGCGACGGCGTCACCACCGTGGTGGCGGGCTCCACGCCTGGCTTCCGCGACGGGGACCCCAAGGAGGGGCAGATGCTGCCGTACCTGGGACTGGCGCTGCTGCCGGACGGCTCGCTCGCCATCTCCGACCCCGGCAACTACCGCGTGCGCCGGCTGACCTTCAACGCGTCGGGTGAACCGGAGAAGCTGACCACTCTCGCGGGCAGTGGCCGCTATGGCGCGGACGACGGCGCGGGCAGGGAGGCCCAGCTGGTGCTGCCCGCCGGGCTCGCGGTGGGGCCGGATGGCACCCTCTACGTGGCGGACGCGGGCAACTCGCTGGTGCGCGCCATCAAGCGCTGATCACCGGCCCGGGTTGCGCATGCCACCCATGGGCGGCGGCGCGTCCATCTCCTGCCGCGTGCGCCGCCGGTCCGGGGTGTCGCGCGGTAGCTCCACGAAGGTGCACATCTCGCAGAGGCGGCTGTAGATGCGCTCGCCCACGCGCTCGCGCAGAAGCTCCGCGTCCTTCATGGCGGAGCGGGCGTCGTCCGTGGTGCGGTAGCCCGAAGGCGCGCTGCTCCGCACGCCCTTGCGCTCCGGCTCCAGCGAGTAGTTCGTGGCGAAGAGCGTCGTGCGCCCCGCGTTGTAGCGCCGGGCGATCAGCTCATCGAGCGTCTCCATCTCGAAGGGACTGCCGCGCCCCTTGCCCAGCTCGTCGATGGCGAGGACCTCCACCTCCGACAAGGGCCCGATGATCTCTCCGCCGCTCTTGCCGTCCTGGAAGCCGCGCCGGATGGTCGCGTACAGGAGCGAGATTTCGACGTAGCGGGTCTTCACGCCCATCTCCAGCACCAGGTGCCCGAGCGTCGCCGCCATGAGGTGCGTCTTGCCCGTGCCCACCGGTCCGCTCAGCACGAAGCCCTTGTTGGTGGCGCCCTTCACGTACTGATTGGCGAAGTGCATCGCCACGCCGCGGCCCCGGTCCTGCGCCTCGTTGAAGGGCCGGTAGTTGTCGAACGACGCGTGCGCCATGACGCCCGGCATCTGCACGTCATTGTAGAGCGCCACGCGTGTGCGCCGGAGCGTGCACACGCACGGCTCCAGGACGTCATACGTCCGGGGGCCCACCTTCGCGCTGAAGGTGCCTTCCTTCTGCACCAGCCTGTGCCCGCGTCCACCGCACATCGGGCAGTCCACCGAGCACGTACACACCCGAGCGGTCGCGAGCTCTCCGCGGCGCTCGATGACGTACGTCCGCCCGCCGCACAGCCCACACGCCTCGCCGTTCGCCTTGGCAGCCATCACGCCCAGCCATAACACCGTCCCCCCTGGCCGTCAGCATGCTGAACTTTCGTTCAGGCTTGCGGTGGGAAGACAACCCTTCAGGTTTCCTTCATGTCCAGCCGCCGTCTGACGGCCGCCTGGAGCCGGAAGCGCCGGGACACACGCCGCGCGCGGGCGGTCATCAGCTGTTGTTCACCGGTGCGCGCATCTCGCCACACCGTGCGTCGCTCCGAGAAGGGCAGGGCGCGCAGCAGCACCAGCAGCGCCCAGGCCTCCTGCTGATCCATGGCCGCGGGCTCGCGAGGCACGCACGCGAGCACCGTGTCCAGCAGCCGGTGCACCCGCGGCGCCATCGCGGCTTCGCGCTCCGTCAGCGCCCGCAGCGCCGCGCACAACCGCGCGTGCCGCACCTCTTCCCACGAACGGGCAGGGCGCTTCTTCGAGGAGGCCGCAGGCGCCTCTTCTCCCTGGCCCGCGGACAGGTCGCGGTACTTGCGGATCTCCGTCTCCACCTGGCGCCGGCACGCGCGCAGCGAACGCAGCACCGGCTCTCCGGGCCGCGCGTCCCACAGCGCCTTCTCCGCCGAACGCGAGATGCCGCGCGCCACGACCTCGAAGGGCACGCCCTCCCGGGCCCACGCGATGACGAGCTCGGTGTCCAGCGCGGACAACATCAGGCCCGCGCCGCGCACCGCGAGGAAGTAGTCCTGCACCAGCTCTTCGAAGCTGGCGCTCTCCGGCAGAAGACTCATGATCCGACAACCACTCCAGGCAGGGCGACCAGACGAACAGCCGCCAGCCTCCCATACCCGTTGGGGCAGCCGGTGCAACCTTCCTGTCGCTGTCTGGAGCGGTGATCGCGCACAGCGAAATTGAAGTTTTCCCGCTTGCTATCCAACGGACCGGACGTCCCGTCGTCTGGGTTGACCCGCCTTGCGCAAACCGCGCATAGTACGAGTCCCCTCATGGAAATTCCCGAAGATTCCCGGACACTTGCCAAGCAAGCAGGCATCCGTGGACACCGGTCACCCGCTCCTAGGAAGACCATGCGCCGCTCGCTACTCGTTTGCCTCGTTCTCCTGACTTCCATGGCTTCGGCCCAGGAGAAGAAAGCACTGCGCGACGCTGACCTGGGCAAGAAGTCCACCACCACCGTGGACAAGTCCCTCGCAGGCGACATCACGCGCCCGAAGGAAGCCCAGCAGGCCGCTCCCGCGCTTCAATATGATCAGTTCCGCCTGGGCGTGGAAGTGCAGGTCGCTTCCAAGCGCCGCGAACAGATCGAATCGCTGAGGAAGATCATCTCGCTGTCTCCTGATCAGAAGGAGGCTCCCAGCCTGCTGTTCCGCCTGGGCGAGCTCTACTGGGAGGAGTCGAAGTTCTTCTTCTTCGAAGCCAACCGGAAGGACGACGAGCTCATCGTCGCCATGAACCGCAACGACGCCGCGGCCCAGCAGAAGGCCAAGGCGGAGAAGGCGGAGTTGATGGCGAAGGTGAAGGAGAACGGCAAGTACGCCGTCGAGCAGTACACGAAGATCGTCCAGGAGTACCCGAAGTTCGAGCGCACGGACGAAGTGCTCTTCTTCCTCGGCCAGTACCTGATGGAGGACGGCCAGGACAAGAAGGCGCTCGTCGCGTTCAAGCGCCTGATTGAGAAGCACCCCACGTCCAAGTACATCCCGGACGCGTACTTCGCCTTCGGCGAGTACTACTTCAACAACTCCAAGGGCAAGCGCCCGGAGCTGGAGAAGGCGCTCGCCGCGTACAAGAAGGCCGCCGAGTTCCCGGAGAACCAAGTCTACGCCTTCGCCCTCTACAAGCAGGGCTGGTGCTACTTCAACATGGGCGAGTACGAGTCCGCGAAGGACAAGTACAAGACCGTGGTCCTCTACGGTGAGCTGGCTGGCGCCGCCGCCGTGGAGAAGGACGGCAAGTCCAAGGCGAAGGGCTCGCTGGTGCGTGAAGCGCGCGCCGACTACGTGCGCGCCTTCGCCCGCGAGGGTGACGTGACGCAGGCCCGCGCGGACTTCGGCAAGGTCGCCACCAATCCGGAAGACCGCTTCGCGATGATGAAGCAGCTCGCGAACCTGTACTACGGCGACGGCAAGGACCGCGAAGCGGCCATCACCTACAACTCGCTGATCAAGGAGAAGCCGCTGTCTCCGGAGGCCCCTGGCTTCCAGGGCAAGATCGTCGACTGCATCCTGCGCATGGGCAACAAGGAGCGCACCGTGGCCCAGGTGCGCCGGCTCGTGAAGATCATGAAGGACGTCGAGTCCTCCGGCGTCATCAAGGACGACAAGGACAAGAAGGCGCTGGCGGAGGCGAAGGAGCTGTCCGAGCGCACGCTCTCCAACCTCGCCGTCACCTGGCACAACGAGGGCAAGAAGACGCGCAGCGAGGAGACCTTCAAGTACGCGGACGCCGTGTACAGCGACTACCTCACGCTCTTCCCGGAGAACCCCAAGGCGTACGACCTGCGCTTCTTCTGGGCGGAGCTCCTCAACGACAACCTCCAGAACTTCGACAAGGCCGCCGCCAACTACACGCTCGTCGTCCTCCAGGACGCCAAGGTGCTGGAGGCCAAGGACGACAAGGGCAAGCCCAAGCCGGGCAAGCCGGGCAAGTGGCTGACCAACGCCTCCTACAACGCGGTGCTCGCCTACGACGAAGTCGTGAAGGCCGCTGAAGCGCGCGGCGAGGCCAAGTCCGAGTCCGCCGGCACGGACATCCAGAAGAAGATCGCCATCCCCACGCTGAAGAAGTCGCTGCTGGACGCGTGCGAGCGCTACCTCAAGTACGTCCCCAAGGGCGACAAGCGCGTGGAGATCGCCTTCAAGGCGGCGAACATCTACTACCGCCACAACCACTTCGACGAAGCGGTGCTGCGCTTCTCCGAAATCGCGCTCGGCTACCCCGAGTACAAGTTCGAGGACGGGCAGCGCGCCGCTGAAATCGCCGCCAACCTCATCCTCGACTCGTACAACCTGCTGGGCGACTTCGCGAAGGTCAACGAGTGGGCCCGCCGCTTCTACTCCAACGACAAGCTGGCCACCGGCAAGTTCCGCGACGACCTGGCGAAGCTCATCGAGCAGTCGTCGTTCAAGCTGGTCAGCCAGCTGGAGGAGAAGAAGGAGTTCTCCAAGGCGGCCGAGGCGTACCTGAACTTCGTCCACGACTTCCCGCAGACGGAGATCGCGGACCTGGCGCTCTACAACGCGTCCGTCGACTACTACAAGGCGAAGAGCCTGGATAAGGCCATCGAGGTCCGCAAGCGCCTGTTCGCGGAGTACCCCCGGTCCAAGTACGTGCCGGACTCCATCTACGCGAACGCGGAGGCGCTGGAGGCCATCGGTGACTTCGAGGAGGCTGCGGGCACCTACGAGCTCTACGTGCGCGGCTACGAGCGCAACCTGAACGAGAAGGGCGGCGCGCCGGCCGCGAAGGCCAAGGCGAAGAGCAAGGCCAAGGGCCGCGCGAAGCAGGCCTCCAACGACGACGGCCCCGCGAAGCCCGCGGTGGTGCAGAAGTGGGACGAGTCCAAGGCGCAGATCGCCCTGTTCAACGCGGCCACCTACCGCGAGGGCCTGGGCCAGCTGAAGGCCGCGCTCAAGAACCGCGAGCACTACATCGAGCTGTGGCCCAAGTCGAAGGACGCGGAGGCCGCCTTCCTGTCCGTCGTGGACCTGTACGTGAAGCAGGGCGCGTACATGAAGGCCATCAAGCTCCTGGAGGAGTACGAGCGCGACAACATGCGCTCCCAGAGCAAGTTCCTCATGGCCGAGGGCCGCATCGTCGACATCTACGCGAAGATGAAGAAGACGAACGACGTGCGCCGCATGAACAAGCGCATCTTCGAGTACTTCGACCAGCTGCCCCGCCGTCAGCAGACCTCGCTGGAGAAGCCCGCGCTGGCCGCCGCCGCGCAGGCGAACCTGCTGGCCATCGAGCCGGACTGGAACGAGTTCAAGCGCCTGAAGCTGTACTGGGGTGTGCCGCCGTCGCCGGAGCGCTTCAAGGGCTCGCTGGCCGACAAGGGCCGCGCGCTGGAGGTCGTCCAGAAGAAGTACGTGCAGACCGTGGCCCTGGGCGCCCCGGAGCCGGCCATCTGCGCGCTGCAGCGCATTGGCCTCGCGTATGACCACATGGCGGAGCTCGTCGTGAACGCGCCCATGCCGCGCGGCCTGGACGAGGAGTCGCAGCAGGCCCTGCGCGACGAGTTCGCCAACCAGGCCCAGCCGCTCAAGGACAAGGCCACGGAGGCCTTCTCCGGCGCGGTGGCCAAGAGCCGCGAGCTGGGCGTGTTCAACGACTGCGCCGCGGCGAGCCTGAAGATCCTCCGCACCACCTACGCGCCGGACCGCTACCCGGAGGTTCTGGAGGAGAAGCTCGCGCTGAAGAACAAGGAGCTGGTGCTGGGCGGCGACCTGCTGGCCGCCGTGCAGGACATCCCGCCCCCGGTCTCCAAGTCCGAGCCGGAGAAGCAGGCCAAGAGCGAGGCGCTCAACGAGGACCTGTCCGCGCTGACGAACGCGCTTCGCCAGCAGACCGAGTCCGAGGTCGCCAAGCCCGCCGCCGCGTCCAAGGACGGGGCCCCCAAGAAGACCGTTGATGATCAGGAGCCGGAGGACTTCCTCTAATGAATCGTCGCATGCACCCGTTCCGCCCCCTCCTGCTGGCCACGCTGGCGCTGACCGCCGTCGGTTGTTCCACCACCCAGACCGCGGCCCCGCCGCCCGTCGCCAAGCCCGTCGCCCCCACGGGCCCGGTGTCCATCTCCAACCGCGCCATGCTGCTGTTCGATGACGCGACGAAGTCCTTCGACGCGCAGAAGAAGGCGAAGGCCTTCGACTACCCGTCGCTGGAGCGCAAGTTCAAGGCCGCCCTGGAGGCGGACCAGAACCTGGCGGAGGCCGAGTACAACCTGGGCGTCATCGCCGAGCGCATGGGCAAGCCCGACGAGGCCAAGGCCCGCTACGCGTCCGCGCTCACCAAGAAGCCGTCCCTGCGCCAGGCGTCCGACAACCTGGCCATCATGAAGCAGAACGGCGGCGACGTGGCCGGCGCCGTGGCGCTCTACCAGGACGTGCTCACGCGCTACCCGGATGACGCGGGCTCGCGCGCGCGGCTCGCGGAGATCTACCGGCAGAACAACGACCACGACAAGGCGATGGAGCTGTCTCGCGCCGCGCTCATGCGCGACCCGATGAACACCAACGCCCTCAAGGTCATGATCCGCAGCTACCTGGATCGCAAGCAGCTGGCCATGGCGAAGCTCGTCGCGCTGCGCGCGGTGAAGCTGGACGGCACGGACCCCGAGCTGCACCAGGCCGTGGGCCTCATCCTCCTGAAGGAGGGCGACACCGAGGGCGCGCGCCTGCAGTTCAAGAGCGCCCTGGAGGCGAAGGCGGACTACGTGCCTGCGCACGTGGAGCTGGCCCAACTGGCGCTCAACGCGGAGGACTTCCCCGGCGCGGAGGAGCACCTGCGCCGCATCCTGCAGTCGGACGGCAAGAACGCCGCCGCGCACGTGGACCTGGGCATCGCGCTCAAGGGCCAGGGCCAGTACGACAAGGCCATGCAGGAGTACGACGAGGCGGAGAAGCTCAACCCCGACCTGGGCGCCACGTACCTCAACCGCGGCATCATCCTGCACAAGGTGAAGGACGCTCCCGAGCGCGCGGTGGAGCTCTACAAGAAGTACGTCGCGCTGGCCGGCGGCGAGGTCGCGATCAACGCGGAGGCGCCTGTCTTCGGCCTCATGCGCGAGGCGGAGAGCATCGTGCAGGCCAAGCGCGAGGCGTCAGCCGCGGAGGCCCAGGCCAAGCAGATGGAGGCGCTCCAGGCGCAGCAGCAGGCCGCGATGAAGGCGGAAGAGGCGAAGCAGAAGGGCCAGACGCCTCCGGGTGGAGCGACGCCCGCGTCCGGCACTGGCACCGCTCCGCAGGCCACGCCGGCCTCGGGCACGGGGGCGCAGCAGCCGGCCGCCACTCCGGCGGGTGGCACGCAGACGGCCCCTGCCCAGAAGAATGCAGCACCGGCGGACTCCGACGAGCCCACCGACGACCTGCTGTGATGTGGGAGACGCCCGCCAGTGGCTTCACGCTGGCGGCGCGGCTCGGGAAGATGCGAACCTTGTGGGCCCCTCGCTTTTCGAGGCGGGGGCCCACCATGCGGAAACACCAGTGGGCCTTGGGAAGGCCCCACGTGGAGGCAGGATGCGGAAGTGGCTGATGCTGTTGGTGACGCTGTCGGTGGCCCCGGCCTTCGCCCAGGACGAGGGCGGCAAGGCGGCGGGTGAGGGTGGCGGCGCCAGGATGCAGAAGACGACCAGCGTCGACTTCGAGGACGACACCATTGAAGGTGACCTCACGAAGCCGGATGGCGAGTACGTCGAGGCGCGCAAGACCGTGAAGCACTCGAACCTCATCCGCATCCGCGAAGACTTCGAGGACAAGGTGATGCAGTCCGTGGGCGAGCTGTAATCCCCCCACCACGGATTGAATCGACGGCGGGAACCTTCCGCCGGCACCGTTGTCCAAGAGCGCCAAAGCCTACCGGGAGCCCTCCATGGCCGTACCCCTGACACTCAAGGTCTTCAAGGGCGACACGTTGGTCGCCTCCAAGGACTACGAGCGCGACATCATCAAGATTGGTCGTCTTTCCTCCGCGCACCTGTGCCTTGAGGACGACAAGGTCAGCCGCATCCACTCCGTCATCGAAGTTGCCGCCGACGGCTCCATGTCCATCATCGACATGGGCAGCGTCGAAGGCACCTACGTCAACGGCAAGCGCGTCAACAAGGGGCAGGTCTCCTTCGGTGACGAGGTCCGCGTGGGTGGCACCACCATCCGCTTGGAGAACCCGGCCGCTGTCGCCGCGGTGAACCTGGCCGCCGCCGTTGCCCAGGCGGACGCGCCCACGGACAAGAACCCCACGGTCGCGCCGGTGGCCCCCGCCGCCGCCATCGCGCAGGCCGTGGCCGGGCCCGCTCCGGTGGTCGCGACGCCCGCGCCCGCCGCGACGCCGGCTCCGGCTCCCGTCGCCGCGCTGGATTCCTCCGTCGCGCCCACGCAGAAGAACGCCGTGGCGCCCGCGCGGGCTCCCAAGGCCCCCAAGGCTCCGGAGTCGGACGACGCGCACGAGGAGCAGGAAGCCGCGCCGCGCGTGCGCACCGTGCGCAAGACGAAGTCCAACGGCCCGCAGGGCGTGTCGCTGCGCCTGCTCTGGGGTGACCAGCGCGTGGGCGAGTTCTTCGTGCCCCCCGGCGCGAAGAAGGCCTTCACGGTCGGCAGCGCCAAGGGCGTGGACTTCGTGATGGGCGACGCCAAGCTGGGCGCCCCCACCTTCGAGGTCCTGCGCACCGACGGCCAGTCCTTCACCGTGCGCTTCGCGCGCAAGATGAAGGGCGAGCTCACCCGCAAGGGCGAGACGCTGGACCTGGAAGCGGTGATGGAGTCCGGCAAGGCCTCCCAGGACGGCGACGCCTACGGCCTCACGCTGGAAGCGGACGACTTCGTCTGGGTGGACCTGGGCGGCCTCACGCTGGAGGCGCAGTTCCAGCCGGTGCCCAAGCGCGTCGCCGTGCCGGTGGGCGAGAACATCGACTACACGGCGCTCAACATCTTCCTGGTGATGTTCTTCATCGGCACCGCGTTCGTCATCCACTCCATGAACCAGAGTGGGGAAGGGGACGAGTACGCGGATGAGCTCGCGGGCAACGACGCGCGCATCGCGAAGCTGATCATCAAGGCTCCGGAGACCCAGAAGAACAAGTTCCTGGAGAAGCTGAACCAGCAGAAGGAGAAGAAGTCGGGCGAGATGGCCCAGAAGCAGCGCAACGACGAAGGTCAGATGGGCAAGAAGGACGCGCCCAAGACCAACAACCGCGCGGCGCCCAAGGGCGACCCGAACAAGAAGGACGAGGCGCGCGCCCTCACCGCGAAGATCTTCGGCGGTGGCAAGGGCGGCATCTCCACCATCTTCGGCAAGTCGGGCCTGGGCGGTGAGCTCAAGAGCGCCATGGGCAACATGTTCGGCGCCAAGGCGGGCGACGCGGGCGGCTTCGGCGGCATGGGCCTGCGCGGCAGCGGCGGCGGTGGCGGCGGCACCGGTGACAGCATCGGCATCGGCGGCATCGGCACCAAGGGCCGTGGCGGCGGCAGCGGCAGCTACGGCACCGGCGTGGGCACGCTCGGCGGCAAGCAGAGCGTGGACGTGGGCATCACCTCGTCGGATCCGGAAGTGATGGGCTCGCTGGACAAGGAGCTCATCCGCCAGGTCATCCAGCGCAACCGCGGGCAGATCCGCTACTGCTACGAGAGCCTGCTCAACCGCTTCCCCAAGCTGGGCGGCAAGGTCTCCGTGAAGTTCGTCATCAGCGCCAACGGCTCGGTGGCCACGTCCAACGTCGCGCAGTCCACGGCGGGCAACTCGGACCTGGAGACCTGCGTGGCTGGCCGCGTGCGCACCTGGAAGTTCCCGGAGCCCAAGGGTGGAGGCTCCGTGATCGTCACCTACCCGTTCATCTTCAAGCAGGCCGGTGACTGACGTAGAATCAACACATCCGTTTCCCGCGCGGGCGGTCCTGTTCTCAGGGCTGCCCGCTTCTTCACTTCAACCTCCCGCCCCCGCGGGAGGACTGCCCCCCACCAGGCCGCCCTCCATGCAGAAAGTCCTTGCTCCTCTTGCCCTGAGCGCCGCGCTCCTCATTCCCGCGATGGCGGGCGCCCAGGACACCCCCAGCGCCGGTTCCGCGATGCAGGACCGGCCCGCGGTGACCTTCAACGAGGTCGAGCGCGGTGTGTACTTCGGCGTGTACGGCGGTCCGTCGTGGATCACCAACCCGCCCGCGGACTCCGGCCCGCGGCCCTTCTCCTCTGGCCAGATGGCCCAGGTGGAGCTGGGCGTGGACCTGGGTGAGCGCCTGTCCCTGGGCGTCTTCTTCATGGGCTCCGCCAACCGCGCGGGCGCCGAATACGTCGGCTATTCGCAGGGCGCCGCGTCCGGTGACTTCACCATGCTGGTTCCTGGCGCCGTGCTGCGCGCCCGCCTGGTGGGCTTCGCCGACAGCCAGGAGGTCAAGCGCACCTGGATCTACGCCCGTGCCGGCGTGGGCTACGCGATGTTCTCTCCCAAGAAGCTCCTCCCGGATTCCGACATTCTTGTGTTTGCCGGGCCCGGAGTGGAGTACTACACGCGGCTGCGCCACTTCTCGGTGGGGCTGGAGGTCGTGGGGAACTACCTCGCCTCCAAGGGCGCCTTCGGGTTCGCGGTGGCGCCCAACATTCGCTACGCGTTCTAGCGGGAGATTCACGTGGCTCAGGAGAATGGAAGCGGTGGATCGCGTCCGGGTGGACGCGGTCCGAACGGGGGCGCGCCGGGCCAGGGGCCCCGTCGTGACGGACCGGGAGGCTTCGGAGGTCGTGGCGGTCCTGGCGGTGGCCGGGGTGAAGGGCGCGGCCGGGGTGAAGGCCGTGGCCGTGATCGCGACGCGGGCCCGGTGGGGCCTGGCCAGCGTGTCATCGCCGAGCTGAGCGTCCTGGAGAAGGCTCTCTCCAAGAACGACTTCACTGCGGAGAAGGGTCCGCTGGAGGCCATTGTCCGCTCGCTGCGGACCATGAACCTCAAGTCGCTGGAGGACCTGGACCTCAACACGCGTGGCCGCCTCATCACCACGCTCCTGCGCGTGCAGCGCCAGTCCAAGCCGGCCCTGCCGGAAGCGGGCGCGGAAGCCGCGTCGCCGGAAGCGGGCGCCACCACCGAAGCAGCGCCCCCGGAGGCTCCGGCCGCCGAGGCTGCTGCTCCGGCCGAGGGTGCCGAGCCGGCCGAGGGTGCCGAGCCGACCGAAGGGAGCGCGCCCGCCGAGGCCGCCCCGTCGAAGCCGGCCGTGGACCCCGCGAAGGAGAAGTTCGACGGCTGGGTGGACGTGATGTCGCTGGTGGGCCGTGTCTGGCGCGCCGCGGGCGACGCGGACCGTTCCCAGGCGGCCTTCACGCTCAGCGGCCGTGAGCCGACGGCGGAGCCTTCGGCCCCGGCCCGTGAGGAGCGCGCCGAGCGTCCTCCTCGCGGTGACCGTCCGGAGCGCGGCGAGCGCCGGGACCGGGGTGAGCGCGGTGAGCGTCCTCCTCGTGGCGAGCGTCCGGAGCGCGGCGCGGCCGGTGAGCGGCGCGAGCGTCCTCCCCGGGCCGAGCGCCCCGAGCGTGGCGAGCGTCCTCCGCGCGGTGAGCGCCCCGAGCGCGCGCCGATGCCGGAGCTGACGGGCGACTGGAAGGAGCAGGCGACCCAGCTGGAAGGCATGGGCCGCACGCGCGACGCGGCGCGCCTGCACGAGCGCAACAACGGCTTCGCGGATGCCACCCGGCTGTTCGAGGCGGGCGGTGACCTGAAGAGCGCGCTGCGCACGGCGCTGTCCGGTCAGGACAACGACGCGGCCCGCCGCCTCGTGAGCACGCTGCCCGCGGAGCAGATTGGCCCCACGCTGGAGAAGGCCGGCGCGTACGAGTTGCTCATGGAGCACTACGTCGCCAAGGCCGACTTCGAGAACGTCGCACGCCTCTACGAGCGCGCGCGGCAGTTCGACCAGGCGGGCCTCGCGTACGAGCGCGCGAACAAGCTGACCCTGGCGCGCAAGGCGTACGAGCGCGCCCGGGACCTGGTCGGCGCCAACCGCATCCGGGGCCTGGAGGTGAAGGCCCTGGTGGAGCGCGGCGACCGTCTGGGCGCGGCGACCCTGCTGGTGGCCGTGGGGCAGCGGCGCGAGGCGGTGGAGGTGCTGAGCCCCCTGCCTCCTCCGAAGGCGTTCCACTTCATGCAGCGGCTCACCCTGGAGGACGAGGCCAAGGAGCTCGCGAAGCGCGAGCTGGCCCGCGCCGAACAGGAGCAGAAGCCCGCCGGCCGCGCCCGGTGGCTGGAGCTGCTGGGTGACATCGCCGCAGCCGCGGAGACGTGGACGCAGGCGGGCCGCAAGGACAAGGCGCTGCCCCTCTACGAGAAGCTCGGTGGGGAGCACCTGCCCCGCGCCGCGCAGCTCGCGGAGGAGCTGCAGCAGCGTGACAAGGCCGTCGCCCTGTACACGCAGCTCAACGACAGCGCCGGCGTGGAGCGCGCGAAGGCCCTCCCCGAGGCCCCCGCGACGCCCCCCGCAGGCAGCCAGCCGGAAGCCGGTGACGACGCTGATTCCGCGGCGTCGCCGACGGAAAATGCTTCCTCGGCTGGCGAGCAAGAAAGCCAATAATTCCCGCCGGTTGACGGGTTTTGCATGATTGCCCGGGGGCGCCCGCGGCCGGTACACTCCGGTCGCTGGCGCCCTCGTTTCATTCCCCCTTTGGCCAACGAGCATCATGGAACAGCCTTCCACCCCTGCGCGTCCCACGCTGCGTGTGACCGATGACCGCTCCTTCGTTGAAACCGAAGCGGCCCTGGAGAAGACGGGCCGGGTCGAGGAGCTGATCCGCCTGTACGAGGGGCGCTCGCGGGACGTTCCGACGGAGGAGGCGGCGCGCCTCTTGTGCCGCGCGGCGGAGCTGGCACACGAGCGTCAGCGCAACGCGCCGCGCGCGGAGGATCTGCTCAAGCGCGCGCTGCTGGTCGCGAAGGACCCGATGCCCGCGCTGCGCGGTCTCAAGCGACTGCATGAGATCCGGCAGGATTCGTCGTCGTTGGTGGACGTGTTGGAGCGGCTGGGCGCCGCGACGCAGGGCGAGGAGAGCGCGGGCCACTACCTGAAGGCCGCGGACCTCTACGAGCAGAAGCTCTTCCGGCGCGACCGCGCGGTGCTGTGCCTGCAGCGCGCGGCGCGAGTGAAGCCGGACCGCGCGACATTCCGGCGCGTGCGCCAGCTGCTGCTGTCCGAGGAGCGTTTCCAGCCGGCGTTCGAGGCGCTGCAGCGCGAGCGTGCGGCGCTGGGCGACGCGGGCATGGCGGAGGAGTACGCCGCGCTCGCGGAGCGGCTGGTGGACGACCCCACCGAGCACGCGCTGGCGCAGCAGGTGTTGGACGTGGCGCGTGAGCTGGATCCGCAGAACGCGCGCGCGGACAAGGCCACCCGCGCGATGCAGCGCTTCGAGCAGGTGTGGCGCGACAAGGTCCGCATGCTGCGCGGCATGTCGCTGGAGGAGCGCGACCGCAAGAGCGCAGCGCGCCTGTCGCTGCTCGTGGCGAAGCTGTTCGCCTGGTACGACCCGGGCTCCGCCGCCAAGGTGAAGGAGGCGCTGGACCGCTGCTTCCTGCTGTGGCCGGGCATGCCGGAAGCGCTGACGCTCATCGAGCGGATGGCGGGGCGCGCGGGCGACTACGGACCGGCGCTCGCGCAGCTGGAGGCGATGGCGGGCGAGGCGCGCGACCGCACGGCGCAGGTGGACCTGTGGCTGCGCGTGGGCACGGTGAAGCTGGGCCGGATGAACGACGCGGCCGGAGCGCTGGCCGCCTTCGAGAAGGCCGTGGCGGCGGATGCGTCGCGCGCGGACGCGGCCAGCCTGGCGGCGGAGCTGATGCTGGGCCAGGAGCGCTACGCGGACGCGGTGGCCACGCTGGAGCGCTACCTGGGCACGGTGAAGGACCGCGCGCAGCAGGCCAGCCTGCGCCTGCGCCTGGCGGACCTGTGCATGCAGCAGCTGCAGGACGCGGACGCGGCGCGCGCGCACCTGGAGGCGGCGCTCAAGCTGGAGCCCACCAACGCGCTCGCGGCCTTCCAGTTGTCGCGCCTGCTGGCGGAGGACGAGAAGCTGGACGAGGTGCTGCCGCTCCTGGAGCTGGCCATGCTCGCCCCGCGTCCGCGCGCCGAGCGCGTGGCGTTCTGCGAAGCGCTGGCGTTGATGTTCGAGGAGCAGGAGAACGAGCGAGGCGCCTTCGAGGTGCTGGCGCGCGCGCTGGAGCTGGAGCCGGGGCGGCCGCTGCTGCTCAACACGGTGGTGGAGCACGCGGAGAAGGCCAACGCGCAGCCGGCGCTGGCGCACGCGCTCTTGCGCGCGGCGCAGGGGGCGACGCCTCCGGCCGTGGCGGTGGCGCTGTGGCGGCACCTGGCGCAGCTGCTCCAGGGCCCGCTGGCGGACCCCGTGCGGGCGGAAGCGGCGTGGCGCGAGGTGCTCTCGCGCGTGCCGGGAGACACCGCGGCGAGCGAGGCGGTGAAGTCGCTGCAGGCGGCCGCGGCGCTGGCGGATGATCCGAAGACGCGGCTGGAGACGGACATCGCCCGGCGCGAGGCGGCCGGTGCCTCGCCCGTGGAGTTGGAGCCGATCGTGCGTCAGTGGGTACAGCTGGCGCCCGAGGACACGCAGCCGGTGCAGCGGCTCCAGGCGCTGTGCGTGGCGCTGTCGAAGTTCGAGGAGGCGGCGGCGCTGGCGGGGAAGCTGGCGACGCTCTCCGAGTCGCAGCTGGAGCGCAACGAGTGGACCGCGCGGCAGGCGAAGCTGTACGCGGAGCGGCTGAACCGCCAGGAGGACGCGGCGGACCTGTTCCTCGCGCTGCTGGCGGAGAACGTGTCCACGGGCGTGGTGGTGGGCGGCCTGGAGCGGCTGGCGGCCGGCGGCGTGCGCACGGTCGCGCTGACCGAGGCCCTGGCGAACCACTACGGCCGCACGGGCGACCACCAGCGGCAGGTGGCGGCGCTCCAGCAACAGCTGGACTCCACGACGGACGCGCCCACGCGCAAGCGGCTGCTGACGGTGCTGGCCGGCATCCACGAGAAGCAGCTCGCGGACAGCCGCGCGGCGTTCGACACGCGGCTGCGCATGGTGCGCGAGGAGCCGAAGGACGAGTCGGGACGCGCTGAGACGGCGCGCCTGGCGCGCGACCTGTCCGCGCACGCGGAGCTGGGCCGCGTGCTGCGCACGCTCGCCACCGAGTCCGAGGACCCCGTCCTCGCCGTGCAGCTGCTCTCCGAGGCGTCGGTGCTGGCGGAAGAGGGCGGCATGGCGGCGGAGGCCATCACGGCGCTGGAGGCCGCGCTGGCGCGCTCGCCCGAGGCGCCGCAGGTGCTCCAGCGCCTCGTGCGGCTGTACGGGCGCGCGGGCCGCTCCGCGGACGCGGAGACGCTGCTGCGCAAGCGCATCCACGCCACGCGTGGGCCGGAGCGGTTGGATCTGCTCCTGCGGCTCGTGGACCTGAACGTGGAGCTGGGCCGTCCGCAGCAGGCCGCCGAAGCGCTCCAGTCCGCCATCACGCATGGCGGCGAGGAGGGCCGGCACCTGCCGCGCCTGGCGGAGCTCTACGAGAAGGCCGGCATGCAGCGCGAGCTGGGGGACACCCTGGCGCGGATGATCGGCCTGGCGGAGACGGCCGGTGACGCGGACCACGTGTCGCGGCTGAAGCTGCGCCGCGCGCAGTTGCTGCAGGGCTCGCAGGACGGCGGCGCGGAGGCGGTGCAGAGCTACGCGGATCTGCTGCGGCAGCGTCCGTCGGATCCGGACGCGCTCTCGGCGCTGGAGGCGATGCTGGCCTCGGGCTCTTCGCGTGAGGCGGCGGCGCGCGCGCTGATTCCCGCGTACGAGCGCACGAAGGAGCACCGCAAGCTGGTGGCGACGCTGGACGTGCTCTCGGAGGTGGCTCGCGACGACACCGGGCGGGTGCAGGCGCTGCGTCACGCGGCCCAGGTGCACCTGGCGCACCTGCGGCAGCCGGAGCTGGCGTTCGCGGCGCTCGCGCGGGCGCTGCGCCTGGCGCCGTCGGACGCGGGCCTCCGGGCCGCCGCGCGTCAGGCCGCGGAGGACGCGGACTCGCTCGACAGCTTCGCGGAGATCCTCTCCGAGCTGACAGAGGAGGGCGACGTGGGCCCCGCGCGCGCGGCGCTGCTGCGCGAGCTGGCGGAGGTGCAGGAGAAGAAGCTCGACGACCGGCCCGGCGCGGTGAAGGCGCTTCGGGCGCTGTTGGAGCTGGAGCCGGGCAACCTCGACAGCCTGCGGGCGTTGCAGCGGTTGCACCGCGCGGGCGAGGAGTGGGCGGCGCTGGCGGAGGTGCTGGAGAAGCTGGCGGCGGCCATCCAGGAGCCCGCGGATCAGCTCGTGTGTCTGCGCGAGGCCGCGCTGCTGCACGAGGCGAAGCTCACCGACAAGGAGAGCGCGGCGTCCGCGTGGCGCGCCATCGCGGAGCGCGACCCGGCGCAGCGCGAGGCCGCCACGGCGCTGGACCGCCTCTACACGGACCTCAACCGTCCCAAGGACCTGGCGTGGACGCTCACGCTGCGGCGCAACCAGGAGGGCCAGAGCCCGCAGGGGCGTGAGGTGTCCTTCCGCCTGGCGGAGCTGCTGCGCACGGTGCTGGACGACGCCAACGCGGCGCTGGGCCTCTACAAGCGCATCCTCACCGAGGACCCCGGCCACCCGGGCGCGAGGGCCGCGCTGGAGGCCTGGGTGAAGGCGGCCGTGCCCATGAGCGGCGCGGCGCTGGAGGTGCTGGACAAGGTGCTCGCGCAGGTGGGCGACCATGCCCGCCGCGTGGCGCTGCGCGAGACGCGGATGGAGTCCGCGCTCACGGTGGAGAAGATCATCCTCGCCGGAGAGGTCCGCCGCATCTACGAGCGCGACATGCAGCAGCCGTCGCTCGCGTTCATGGCGTCGGTGAAGGCGTTCGCCAACGACCTGGACCGCGAAGGCGTGCGTCCGGACCTGGAGCGCCTGGCCCGCGATACGGGCAGCCACGAGGTGCTGGCGGAGATCTACGAGACCACCGCGGTGGAGCTCACCGCGGGAGACCCGGCGACGCTGGACCTGCTGCGCCGCGCGGCGGAGCTGCGTGAGAGCCTGGATCAGCCCGAGGAGGCCACGCGCCTCTGGAAGAACCTTCTGGCGGACGCGCCGCAGGACCGTCAGGCGCTGGAGGCGCTGTCCCGGCTCTACGAGAAGGGCCAGAACGCCAAGAGCCTGTCGGAGGTCTACGCCCGTCAGGCGCAGCTCTCCACCGACCCGGAGGCGCGGCTGGGCCTGCTGCTCAAGGCCGGCGAGGCCTACGCGAGCGCGGGCGAGGACGCGAAGGCCATCGAGGTCCTGCGCTCCGCCCTGGCGAACCGCAAGGTGCCCGAGGGGCTGCTGGCGCTCGACAAGCTGTACGCGAAGACACGCCACTTCGTGGAGCAGGCGGACGTGTTGGATCAGCTCGCGGAGCTCGCGCCGGACGAGCCCGGGCGCCGCGCGTACCTGCTGCGCCGCGCGCAGTTGCTGGAGAAGGAAGTCGGTCCCACCGAAGCGCTGCCGGTGTACCGCCGGCTGCTGGAGCTGTCGCCGGGCGACGGCCAGGTGGTGGCGGGCCTGGAACGCCTGCTCGCGCACGACGGGCCCCGCCTGGAGGCGGCGCGGTTGCTGGAGCCCGTCTACCGCGGCCTCAACGACACGCGGAAGCTGGTGGACGTGCTGGAGGTGCTGTTGCCGGGCGTTCCGCCGGAGAAGCGCCTGGAGCGGCTGCAGGAGATCGCCGTCCTGCGCGAGGGCCTGGGCCAGACATCGCTGGCCTTCGTCGCGCGCCTGCGCGCGTTCAACGAGCTGCCCGCGGAAGCCGGTGTGCGCGACGAGCTGGAGCGGCTCGCGGCGGACTCAGGCTCCTTCGAGGAGGTGGCTGCGGCCTACGAGGATCAGCTGGAACGCGACCCCGCGGAGCCCCTGGCGGGCGACCTGTGGCGGCGCTTGGCGGCCATCTACGACAACCGCCTGAAGCGCTACGACCTGGCGGTGCGCGCCCTGGAGCAGGTGAGCCGGCGCGACCCGATGAACAGGCCGGTGCTGGAGGCCATCGCCCGAGTGCACCGCCGCACGGGGGCGCACCGGGAGCTGGCGCTCGTCATGCGCCGGCAGGTGTCCGCGGAGGTGAATCCGGCCTCGCAGATCAACCTGCTCTTCGAGCTGGCTCACCTGGCCGAGGAGACGCTGGCGGACAAGTCGCTGGCGGCGCAGGCGTACCGCGAAGTCCTGGAGCGCCGTCCGGAGAACGCCAACGCGTTGAAGCTCCTGGGCCGCGTGCTCGCGGACATGGAGCGCTGGGCGGAGCTCGCGCAGCACGTCGAGCGCGAAATCCAGATGGCGGACGCACGCGACGCGCAGGAAGAGGCGTCCGACCTGCGTGTGCGCCTGGGCCGGCTGAAGGTGTCGCGCCTGGATGATCCGCGCGGCGCGCTGGAGCTGTACCAGGCGGTGCTCGCGCGGCGCGCGGGCCACCCGGGCGCGGTGGGTGCGCTGGAGGAGCTGGCGCGTTCGGAGAGCCCGCTGCGAGGCGCGGCGGCGAGCGCCCTGGAGCCCATCTTCGCTTCGGTGGGCAACCACCTGAAGCAGGTGGAGATGCTGGAGTCGCGCGCCTCCGCGGAGCCCGTGCCGCAGGAGCGGGCCGCGCTGCTGCGCCGCATCGCGGAGATCTACGCCAACGCGCTGGAGAACGCGGAGATGGGGTTCCTCTCCGCCACGCGCGCGCTGCGCGAGCTGCCGGAGGATCCGCGTTCGCTGGAGCTGTGCATCCAGCTGGTGGACAAGGCGGAGGCGCCCGAGGAGCTGTGCGCGGTGCTGACCGAGGTGGCCCCCAAGGCCAGCGACGCGGCCCGTGCGGAGCTGTACCGCGCGCTCGCCCGCATGCAGGTGGACCTGGGTGAACCGGCGGAGGCGCTCCAGTCGTGGAAGCGCGTGCTGGAGCTCAAGCCCACGGACACCGAGGCGCTGGATGGCACCGCGCGGCTGGTGGCTTCGACGGGCCGTCCCTCGGAGCTGCTGGAGGTGCTGCGCCGTCAGCTCGCGCTGTCGGAGGAACCGGCGCGGCGCGCGGCGGTGCTCCACCAGATTGGCGCGTTGCAGGAGGAGCAGCTCAAGGATCCGCTGGGCGCGCTGGCCACGTTCCGGCGCCTCCTGGAGCTGCAGCCGGACGACGCGGTCGCGCTCGCTCGCATGGACAGCCTCTGCCAGAAGCAGGAGCGCTGGCCGGAGCTCGCGGACGTCCTCGCGCGGCGCATCGCGCTGATGCCGCCGGAGGAGGGCCTGGAGCTGAAGTTCCGCCTGGCGACCGTGCGCGAGTCCAAGCTGCTCGACAAGGCAGGCGCGCTGTCGCTGTACGGCGAGGTGCTGTCCATGCAGCCCAACCACCCGGGCGCGGTGGGCCGCATGGAAGCCATCGTGGCGCGTGAGCCGCAGAACCTGCTCGCGGTGGAGACGCTGCTGCGCGCCTTCCGCGCGAGCGGTGACGTCATGCGGCTGGCGCAGCTGATTGAAACGCGCGTGGGAGTGTCGCCGGATGCCATCGAGCGCAAGCAACTGCTCGGCGAGCTGGCCACGCTGCGCGAGACGCAGGGCGAGAGCGAGCTGGCCTTCCTCGCGCTCTACCGCGGCTTCAAGGAAGACCCGAACGACAGCGAGGTCCGCCGCCGCCTGGAGAACGCCACCGACGTCGCGGGCAGCTACGACGAGCTGGTGGTTCTCTACGAGGAGGCCCTTCCGCGCATCGCCGAAGCCGCCGACGCGGCCCTGGTGTGCCTCAAGCTGGGTCAGGTACTGGAGACGCGCCTGCGCGACCCGGACCGCGCGGTGTCCTACTTCGAGCGTGCGCGCACGCTGCACACGTCGGTGCAGCAGAGCTCGCTCGTCGCGTTGGACCGCCTCTATCTGCACCTGGAGGCGTGGCCGGAGCTGGCCGGCGTGCTGGAGGCGCTGGCCACCGGCGCGACTCAAGCCGCGGACAAGATCGGCTTCCTCTTCCGCCTGGGGCAGCTCTACCAGGAGCGGATGGACAGCCCGGACCGTGCCGCGGGGGCCTACGAGGCCATCCTCGCGTTGGATCCGTCGCACCTCGCCTCGGCGCGGCTGCTGGAGGGCATCTACGAGGGCGCGGGCGCGTCCGAGAAGCTCTACGCCATCCTGAAGCTCCAGTCGGAGAAGGTCTCCGGCAGCGAGCGGGACCGCGTCCTGGGCAAGATGGCGCAGGTGTCGGCCGAGGGGCTGTCGGACCTGGGCCGCTCCATCGACCTGTACCGCGAGCTGCTGGCGAAGAACCCGCGCAACGAGCAGGTCTTCACCGCGCTGGAGTCGCTGTACGAGCGCGCGGGCCGTCCGCAGGACCTGCGGGAGATGCTCGAGGGCCGCCTTGCCATCACGCTGGATCCGCGTGAGGTGGTGCGCCTCAACGAGCGGCTGGGCCGCGTGGTGTACCGACTGCTCAAGCAGCCGGACGCGGCGGTGCCGTTCTTCAAGGCGGCGCTCGACCGCGACGCGCGCCACCGCGGCGTGCTGGACACGCTGCGCGAGCTGTACGACGAGACGGGCCAGCGCGAGGAGCTGGTGGGCGTGCTTCGCCGCCTCATCCCGCTGCAGGACAGCAGCGACGGCGTGAAGGCGCTCCGCTTGCGGATGGCGGAGGTGCTCGCGGGGATGGGCCGGCGCGAGGAGTCGCTGGACGCGGCCCGCCGCGCGCTGGAGGTGGAGCCGCACACCGTCTCCGACCTGGAGCGCGTGTACGCGCTGTCCGTGTCGCTGCGCGCGTGGAACGACGCCGTGCGCGCCCTGGAGCTCAAGGTCCAGGTGCACCTGGCGACTGAAGAGCGCGACCCGGCCATCGCCGCGTACTTCACGGTCGCGGACCTGTGGGAAGGGCAGGGCGGCAAGCCGGAGCTGTCCGCCGGCGCGCTGGAGAAGGTGCTGGAGCTCGACCCCGCCAACCGCACCGCCTACGAGCGCGTGTGCGCGCTGTACCGCGCGAACAACGACTGGCGCGCGTACGCCACGGTGATGGACCGCTACATGCCCCACCTCGTCACGGGCGAGGAGAAGATGGCGGCGCTGCGGGAGATCGCCCGGGTGCAGGAGGAGCGCCTGGGCCAGAAGGACGTGGCCTTCCTGGCGCTCTGCCGCGCGCTGCAGCTGGACGCGGCCGAGGACGCGCTGCGCGAAGAGGTGGAGCGCCTGGCGGACGAGACGGGCAGCCACGAGGAGCTGGCGGCGGTCTACGAGGAGGTCGCGGACGAGCTGCCCCGTGGCCCGCTCGCGGAGCGCATCTACGCCACGCTCGCGCGCATCCACGACTCGCGGCTGGATGATCCGCAGGCGGCGGAGGCCGCGTTCCGCAAGATTCTGGAGTTCGACCCCACCAACTCCACCGCGCTGGACGGGCTGGCTGCGGTGTTCCAGCGGCGCGGCCGCGACCGCGAGTACGTCGTCGCGCTGGAGCAGAAGCTGGAAGCGGCGGGCTCCATCGAGGCGCGCAAGGGCATCCTCAAGGAAATCGCCCGCGTCTGGGACGAGACGCTGGACGACCCCACGGAGGCGGCCAGTTCCTTGTTGCGCGCGCTGGAGCTGGAGCCGGACCTGGAGACGCTCGGCGTCCTCACGAAGCTCTACCGGCGTGGAAATGCGTTCCGCGACGTGGCCACCACGCTGCTTCGGGCCCGCGACCTCGCGGCGTCCAACGAGGAGCGTGCGCGCATCCAGGTGGAGGTTGCGACCGTCTACGAGCGCGACCTCAAGGACGACGAGTCCGCGGTCTCCGCGTTCCGCATGGCGCTGGAGTTCGACCCCGTCAACCGCGAGGCGCTGGAGGCGCTGGAGCGGCTGCACACGCGGTTGGATCAGCCGGCGGACCTGCTCGCCATCTACGAGCGGATGCTGGAGCTGTCCCAGGACTACCGCGAGAAGGTCCGCGTCCTCTTCCGCAGCGCGACCATCTGGGAGGACACGTACCAGAACCCGGCCAACGCCGACGCGTGCGTGGAGGGCGTGCTCTCCATCGACCCGCAGAACGTGTCGGCCATCAAGTCCCTCATCCGGCTGCGCCGCGCGCAGTCCCGGTGGGAGGACCTCCTCCTCGCGTACGAGCGGCAGCTCGCGCTCGCCACCAGCCCGCAGGAGCAGGCGGAGCTGTACGTGGAGATGGGCAACGTCCAGTACCAGAACCTCAAGGCCGTGGACCGCGCGGTGAACAGCTACCACGCGGCGCTCGCCACGGACCCCGAGTCCCGTCAGGCGCTGCACGCCCTGGGCAACCTCTACGAGCGCAGCGGCAACTGGCCCTTCGCGCTGGAGATGCTCCAGAAGGAAGCGCAGGTCGTGGGCAGCGACCCGGTGGCGGTGGAGCTGTGGCACCGCCTGGGGAAGATCAACGAGGACATGCTCTCGGACATGTCGAGCGCGCGGAACGCGTACCAGCAGGCGCTCGCCATCGACCCGGGCCACCTGCCCACCATCCGCGCCCTCAAGGGCATCCAGGAACAGGAGCAGGACTGGAGCGGCTACGAGCAGACGCTGCTGCAGGAAGCGCAGCAGACGGATGATCCGGCCGCCAAGGGCAAGGCCCTGCTGGACGTCGCGCGCTACCACGCGGAGACGCGCGAGGACCGCGACACGGCCACGCCCTACTGGGAGGAGACGCTCAAGCACGTCCCGGACAGCCTGGATGCGGCGCGCCCGCTGGCGGACGTCTACATCGCGCGCGAGGACTGGGCGTCCGCGGAGCGGATGCTGGACATCGTCACGCGCAAGATGGCGGAGAAGGCCATGGCGGAGAAGGACCCCGCCATCGCGCAGGACCTCTGCCGCCAGCTCTACCGGCTGGGCTACGTGACGGAGAAGCTGGGCCGCCGCGACAAGGCCCTGTCCTCGTACGAGAAGGCCTACGGCCTGGACGCCACGTACCTGCCCTCGCTCGAGGGCTACGGCAACCTGCTGGTGCAGGCGAAGCGGTATGAGGACGCTCTCAAGGTCTTCCAGACCATCCTCATCCACCACCGCGAGGAGCTGACGGACCTGGAGGTCGTGGAGGTCTACTGGCAGCTGGGTGACGTGCACGCCGCGCTCGGCCAGACGGACCGCGCGCAGAACCACTTCGAGAAGGCGCTCACCATCGACCCGCAGCACGAGCAGACGCTGCGTGCGCTGGTGACGTTGATGGACAAGGCGGGCAACTTCGACAAGTCCGCGGAGCTGCGTCAGGAGCTCGTCAACGGCCTGGAGGGCGAGGCCAAGGTCAAGGTCTACCTGGAGCTGGGCCGCATCGCGCGCGACGAGCTGCACGACCCGTACATGGCCATCGACGCGTTCACCGGCGCCCTCAAGACGCAGCCGGACTCGCCGGAGGTGATGGACGCGCTCTACCGGCTGCTGCGCGAGACGCGTCAGGGCCAGAAGGCCGCGGACGTGCTGGGCCGCATGCTGGCGCTGCCCGCGCTCGCCCTGGAGCCGCACAAGGCCAAGCGCGTGTGGTTCGCGCTCGGCGAGATCCGCCGCGACGAGCTGAAGGACGTGGAGGGCGCGACGCAGGCCCTCAACGCCGCGCTCGACCTGGACCACCGCTTCGTGGAGGCCTTCAGCGCGCTGGAGGCGATGCTCGGCGGCGCGCGCCAGTGGAAGGTGCTGGAGGAGAACTACACGCGCATGCTCGCGCGTCTGCCCAAGACGCCGGACACGCACCCGGCGCGCATGACGCTGTGGCGCGCGCTGGGCGACCTGTACCTCCAGGTGCTCAAGCATCCGGAGGGCGCGGTGGCCGCCTACGGCGTCGCGGCGAAAGGCCTGCCGGACGACGCCTCCATCCAGGAGACGTTCGCGGAGGTCGCGGGCCAGATGCCGGGCCGCGAGGAAGAGGCCATCGTGGCGCTGCGCCGCGCGCTGCCGAACACGCAGAATCCGCGCAAGGTGGTGGGCCACCTGGTGCGGCTGTCCGCGGTGCGCAAGGACTACGACACCGCATGGCTCGCCGCGCAGGCGGTGTCGGGCCTCTTGGGCGAGGCGGGCGAGGACGAGCAGGAGATCCTCACCAAGCTGGGGCCCTACGCGAAGAAGAAGGAACTGGCGCAGCGTCCGCTGACGGACCGGCTGTGGCAGACCGCGCTCTTCCACCCGAAGGTGCGCGGGCCGCTGTCGGAGCTGTTGGGCCTGCTCTTCGAGAAGGCGGGACACCTGTACGCGGTGCCCTTCCCGCAGTACCAGCTGGTGCCCAAGCGCCACCGCATCGACGTGGCGACGGCGCAGGAGTACCACGTCAACCACTACCGCTACGTCGCGCGGCTCTTCGGCATGGAGGCGGTGGAGCTGTACTCGCCCTTCCTCGTGGCCACGCGCGAGCGGCTGGCGAAGCGCTCCAACGAACCGGCCCCCGAGCCGCTCGTGAACGTGGATCTGCTCCAGACGCATCCCGCGTGTGTGCGTGTGGGCGGCAAGTACTTCGCGGAGCAGGGGCAGAAGGAGGTGTACTACCTCCTGGGTCGTACCCTGGCCCTGGCCCGCGCGGAGCTGGCGTTCAGCCAGCGCGTCGCGCCCGAGCGGCTGGAGGCCGTGGTTCAGGCCGCGCTCAGCCTGGTGGTGGGCAACGTGCGCTACACGGTGGATCCGCGACTGGTGGACGTGGAGCGGCAGCTGCTCCAGAAGAGCCTGAGCGAGCCGGACCGGGCCGCCCTGGCGAAGGTGGCGAGGGCCTACCTTCCCACGGCGACGCCGCAGGATGTGCGCACGTGGCTGGAGGGCGCGGAACTCACCGCGTCGCGCGCGGGCCTCTTCGCCGCGGGCGAGCTGGAGCCCGTGCGCCGCATGGTGCAGGGCGAGACGGGGTCTTCCTTCCGCGTCGCCCCGCGCACCAAGCTGCGGGAGTTGCTGGTGTTCGCCACCTCCGAGGACCTGCACGAGCTGCGTGTGGCCGTTGGCACACACGTCGAGGTCCAGGTGCGAAAGTAAGGCCCTCAGACCGCAACGAGGGTTCACGCGTTGAAAGCAGGCGGGCGTTCAAGGCAGGTGTCCTTGATCTCCGCCGGTAGCCACTTCTACGATTCAGACGGGATTTCGCCCGTCATTTCTGAGGCTTACGGGAACGATGCGTTTCGTCTGCGACAGCTGCCGCGCGCAGTACATGATCAGCGACGACAAGATTGGCCCCAAGGGGGTCAAGCTGCGTTGCAAGAAGTGCGGTCACACCATTCTGGTGAGGCCCGCCGGTGCATCGGCGGCGAAGGAGGGCGGAGCGGAGGCCTCCGCGTCCACCGAGACCAAGAGCAGCGCGGATGCGAACGCGCCCCGCATCGTGGAGTCGTCCGGAACGGGGCTGCCCGCCTCGCTGGGCACACCGCCGGAAGGCGGCCTCTTCACGGACGTGGAAGAGGATGAAATCGGCGCGGTCTTCGACCAGGTCCTGAGCACGGGTTCGCAGAAGCTCAAGGCCGCGGAAGCGGAAGCGGAGGCCAAGGCCGCGAAGGCGGAGGCCGTGCGCAAGCTCGCCGAGGCCGAATCCGCCGAGCCGACCGCGGAGGAGAAGGCCGCCGCCGCGACGCACGAGTGGTACGTCGCCATCGACGAGAAGCAGGTGGGCCCCTGGACGGTCGAGAAGGTGAAGGACGCCTGGGACCGTGGCGAGGTGGGCCCGGACAATCTCTGCTGGCGTTCGGGCTTCAGCGACTGGATTCCCCTGTCGGAGACGGCGGAGCTGGCGTCGGTGCTGGCGCCGCGTCCGGCCAAGCCGGTCATCGTCGCGCCCGCGCCGGTGTCCACGTCGTCGCCCACGCTTCCCGCCGGCCCGGTGGAGTCCGCCTTCAGCGCGGGCGCCTCGCGTCCGGGTGCGGGTGGCAACTCGGCCGTCGCCGAGGAGCCGGTGGGCTGGAAGCCTTCGGCCGCGAGCGTGCTGGCCTCGCTGGTGAAGGAGGAGAACGACGCTCTCAGCAAGCCGCCGCCGCGTCCGGCGCCGTCGCTGGAGCGCGAGCCGTTGTCACAGTCGCGCCTCCTGGATGTGCCCATGCCGCCGCCGGAGCCGGTGTCCTCTCCGTCGATGCCCGGGGCCATGATGGCCGCCGCGCCGGGAATGGCCGCGCCCCAGGCCTACGCGCAGCCGCAGCCGCAGGGCTACGCGCCGCAGCCGCCGGTGCAGCAGCAGTACGCGCCGCAGCCGCCGGGCTATGCGCCGCAGCAGCCCCAGATGTCGTACGGGCAGCAGCCCCAGGGCTATCCGCCTCCCGGCTATCCGGCGGCCTATCCGCCGCCCGCGGCGGCACCTACGGGCGGCAAGGGCCGCACGGGGATGATGGTCGCGGTGACGGCGGGCGTGCTGGTGATGGCGGGCGCCGCGGTCGTCTTCGTCGCGCGCGGCAATTCGTCCGAGCGTCCCACGGAGCAGCCGGTCCAGGTCGCGGCCGCGCCGACTCCCAAGGCGGAGATGCCGCCCATGCCGCCGCCTCCCGCGGCGGTGCAGACGCCTCCTCCGGCGGCGGTGCAGCCCGCGGCGACGCCGACCCCGCCTGCTGAAGGCACCGCGGCGACCGCTGCCGCGGGGACACCTGCTGTCGCTGGCACTCCGCCCGCGGCGGTGGCAACGCCGCCCGCCGCCGTGGCCACGGCTCCGGCCGCCACGCCGACGCCTCCTCCGCCCGCGGCGGAGGTGAAGCCTGCCTCCGCGACGCCCAACATGGGGACGGCGGTGGCGCGCGTGGATTCGCGCAACCATCGCAAGTCGGGCTCCAACGGAAGCCGAGGCTCCTCGCGGGATGACGACGACGACGGCGACGCGATCACCGTGTCGAAGCCTTCCGCGGCGTCTTCGTCGTCTTCGTCGTCGAACTCCGGTGGCGGGGATGACGACTTCGACGAGCTGTTCGGCACGAAGAAGACGACGACCGCGAAGCCCGCGAGCAAGCCGACGGCGACGGCGTACATCCCGCCCGAGCCGGGAGGCGGCACGCTGGATCGCCTGCAGCAGTCGGACATCATGCAGGTGGTGCTGAACAACAAGCCGGCCATCGTGAAGTGCGTGAACGAGCAGAAGCAGAAGGACCCTTCGCTCAGCGGCAAGCTGGTGATGCGCTGGACGGTCCAGACGAGCGGCAAGACGACCGCGGTGTCGTGCCGCACGGACGAGTTCCGCACGAGCTACATGGCCACGTGCATCACGGGCCTCATCAAGAGCTGGTCGTTCCCGAAGCACCAGAAGCAGGGCGAGCCCATCGACTTCCCGTTCACGTTCTGAAATCCAGCAGCGACATCGCCGTCACGTATGACGGCGATGTCGCTGTGACGTGCGCCTGGATTGTGCGCTTTCGTGAACAGTGAATTTCCCAGGGTGGGAGGCGTAGGAAGGTCGGTCGACACTCGTTGACACGTCTGGAGCGAGAGGACTAAAGCCCGCTCGACTTCAAGCCCGGTGTCTGGAGTCAGGTGGCCGGAGACGCCGGGCGACGTAACCCATCCAGGAGGATGTTCCGAATGCAGCTGCGCAAGATGATGGTGATGCTCGCCGCTTTGAGCTCGATGAGCTTGGCCCTGACGGCCTGTGGCGATGACGCGACGACGGTCGAGTCCTGTACGTCGGACACCGACTGCTCCTCCAATTTCTGCAACACGGCCGCCGGCGTGTGCATGGACACCTGCGAGAGCGGCTCGGACTGCGCCGACTCCGAGAAGAACTGCGCCGTGCTGGCCGGTTCGTCCAACACGCAGAAGGTCTGCCAGTGCCAGACCAACCAGCTGTGCAACTCGGGCGACACCACGGACCTGGTCTGCGGCACCGTGTCCAAGCGCTGCGAGGAGCCCGGCTCCACCCCCGAGGGCTGCACCAAGGACGCTGACTGCGGCGCCGGCAACACCTGCAACACCACCACGGGCGTGTGCAGCCCTGCCGCGACGACCTGCACCGGTGAGGGCAAGGCGACCTGCGCGTACGGCTCGGCCTGCTACAGCGGCACCTGCTCGGCGCCCCCGGCCCCGACCTGCGAGAACTACCAGAACTTCGGCAACAAGGCCGCGCTGGGCACCACGGGTCCGATCATCTTCAAGGTCGCGACCGGCACCGCCACCACGGACACTGCCTTCTGCGGCAACACCTCGACCAAGCGCGTGAAGATCACCATCTCCGCGTACGCCGACACGGCCTGGCCCGCGACGTCCGCCGGCCTGAACGGGTTCCTCTACGTCCTCGTGAACGGGACCGCGCAGGCTCCGTCGATCAGCTCCTCCTCGGGCAACTACACGGTTTCGGGGAACCGCGCGGACATCGTCGCCAACCTCTGCGTGCTGCCGTCGTCCAACACGGCCTCGCTGGGCTACTACTTCACGGGTGGCAACTTCGCCTGCCACCAGGCCAACTACTAAGGCCAACTGGATGACGGGTCCCTGACGTATCCAGGGGACTCGGTCCACCGAAGTCATTGGAGCCCCGCCCAGGAATCCCGGGGCGGGGTTCTTCGTTTCTTCCGCGCTCAGGACATCCAGGGGTTGGGTGGAGACTTCAAGGCGCGAGGATGTCCCGTGAATTTCAGTCGGTTTTTCTCCGTCCTGTCTGGTGCGCGCTGGGGCGTTCCGGCGACTTCAAAAGGAGACTCCATGCAGTCCAAGAAGCTGATGCGGATGTTCACCCTGGGCCTGGCTCTCGCAGCTCCCGTGGCTTTCGCGGGAGACACCACGACGCAGCTGGCGTGTCCGGAAGGAACCAAGCAGGCCGGCTCCAAGGCGGATGGGCTGTTCTGCCGTAAGCCGGAACTGGCCGGAGGAAACCTCGTCGCGCACGGCCCGTACCGCTCGTTCCACGCGAATGGAAAGAAGGCGGCGGTGGGCCAGTACTTGAACGGCCACAAGACGGGGACCTGGTTCTTCTTCGACGAGGCTGGCAACGAGTACGACAAGATTGAGTTCCGCGAGAGCAACTACCACGGCACCCGGACGCTCTCCTTCGCGAGCGGCAAGCCGCATTTCATCGAGCATTACCAGCACGGCCTGAAGGACGGCGTGGTGCAGGAACTGAGCGAGGACGGCAAGGTCGTCCGTGAGAGCCACTTCGTGAAGGGCAAGGAAGTCGCCGCCAAGTAGCCAGGCGGCCGTGGTCAGGAGGGCCCCAGCCTGCTTTCCAGGCCGGGGCCCTTCGCATTGCGGGGCTTTCCCTTGGGGCCCCAGCCAGATAGGAACAACGCTGTGAAGGCCCCCTCTCTCGTTCCAGTCCTCTCCGCTGTCCCTGTCCGCGCGGTGTCGCAGATGGGACTGCGTGAACTTGAGCGCATCCGGCTCATCCTGAGAGGTGGCTCGGTCATCGACTGGCGCCGCATGCACTTCCAGACGCGGGATGAGGTGGACCGGTTCCTGCGCCTCTGCCAGTTGGACGTGTCGCGGCCCTATGACGATGCCTGGGGCCGGACGGTGCTCGCCGATGCCGTGGAGTACCTGCGCAAGACCTTCGACTACCGGGTCGCGGACGCGGTGGCCCAACCAGAAGAGCTTCATGATCTCTTCCTCTTTGCCTCGGGGGCGAAGGGCCTTGCTCGCTACCGGCGGATTGCCTGCATCGTTCTGAAGGTGATGCATGTCATCCAGCACATCGAAGGGCGTGACCTGCTCTTCCGGCTGGCCGCCTCCGAGGCCGAGCTGGGGGAGATGGTCACGGAGAAGGTGCTGGGCGTTGCTCGTGAGATGAAGGAGATGGGCTTGCCCATCGTGGAGTTCGCCCACTCCATCAAGACGCGGGACTCCCTGGTCACGAAGTTGATCGCGAAGAAGGAGACCGTGGCGGCGCAGGTCTATGACCGCACGCGGTTTCGCGTCATCACCCGCAAGCGGGAGGACCTGTTGCCGGTCCTCTACTTCCTGACGCAGCGTCTGTTCCCCTTCAACTTCGTTGTCCCGGGGCAGACGGAGAACACGTTGCTGCCGTTCAAGGGACTGCTGGAGGAGAACCCTCACTTCGAGCAGTTCATCCCCCAACTCCACCTGGACCGGGACTTCGAGGACCGCGAGGACCGGACGGGGAATGCCTTCTCTGGGGATTCCTACCGGGTCCTCAACTTCGTCGTGGACCTTCCCCTGCGGATGGACCCCTACCTGCCTCCGCCCGAAAGTGACACCCGCCCCCGAAAGGGGCGGGTCACCTTCGCGCTCGTCGAATTTCAAATGGCGGATGAGGAGACAGCACGTCGCAATGAGCTCGGTGACAACGCGCATGAGAGCTACAAGCGCCGGCAGAAGCGCCGGGTTCTCAACCGCCTGAGCCGCGGACTGGTTGTGCCCAAGCGTCAAGGCTGACGTGTTGCAGGTGAAGGCTTCGGCCGCAAGCTTGTAGAGCATTGCTGAACCAGTCACCTGCGAAGCCTTGGTCCAGCCGTCCAGCTTCACTCACCCTTCATGAGGCAGTGACGCAAATCTCGCTACCCTCATTGAAGAAGAATCCAGCGGTATAGCTCGTTGTCCCGCTGGGGAGGCAAAGGTTCACGTCAAATGTGATGTTTCTATTGTTGTTGGTTGTGGTGATGTTCTGGATGGCCGTCGCGTTGATCGCGGTTCCCGATGAATTGACGCAATAGAAACGATTGTAGAATCCGGCGATTGTGGTCGGAAGGTCGGCCGCTGGCGCATACGCCTTGAGTCGGAAGACTGCCCGAATCGGTGCATGGGTACCGCAGAATGTGAAGTCAGGCGCGAATTGCAACGCCACCGCCTCATGAATTACCGGCCCAGTCGACGTTCTGGCGTCCCAGTTGCTTCCGTGGATTATGAAGTTGTTGCAAGTCGGGCCTGGGGCCGCTGCGCAGTAGCCGGAAGCAGTCTGACAGTAGTCGCCATAGTTGCATCCGCCTGGTTGGTGGGCGTTCTTGTGACACAGACTCTCAAGCGCCGTTGTCTGAGAGCCTTCGTCTGGTTTGCCTGTTGTTTCGTCTGTGTAGGGAGCGGGGCTGCAGGCGGAAAGTGCAAGGGCTACTGCGAAGAATTTTCTCGGAGTCATCCGTTTGTTGGTCATTGGGCTTCCGGAACTTGTGGTTGCTGCCAGGGTGATGTCAGGTGGGGCCAACATGGGGGCGCAGCTAGTTGTTGAAGCGGGAGACGTAGATGTTTGCCGAATTCGCGTCTTCTTCGGCCCATGCAACCAGGGGCTGGCCGTTTGAGTCCAATGCGACGGACGGCTTGGATGCCGGAGTGCCGGTGCTGGCCAAAGCATTGAGGGGTTGTGCGACGGCCTGCCAGTTCCCACCCATCCAGCGGCTGACCAGGATGTTCCTCTCAGCGCCGATGATGCCGCTCCATGCCAGGACATAAGGATTTCCTGTGCTCATGGCCAGGGTGGGATCTGTATTGCCAGTGGATGACGCGCTGATCGATTCGGGAGAGGTCCATTTTGTACCTTCCCACCGCGCCCATTGAATCTGACCATCTGATGTCGGGTTCGAAGGAGACTCAGCCCACGCGACCCAAGGGCGGCCATTGCTGTCGACGGCGATGGAGGGGCTCCAGGATGCGTTTCCAATGACGCCTCCCCCCATCGGATTGGATTCATTCTCGGCGACACCAATGACGACTCGGCCGTCATAGGTGCTCGTGTCCAGGATGCTATACGCGACGTAGAGGCTGCTCGCGGAGGCCGCAGTGGAGAACGAGTAGACGCGTGGCGACTCCGGCGGGCGCGGAATGACAGTGCGCGTCCACGATTGTCCTCCAACGCTGAGTTGGTAGTGGCCAATCTCCGCGATGCCTTCATCGCCATTGAGAGCGTAGAGGTGGAGGACTCCGTTCAGTTCTGCTGCGAGGGATGGAGCCGATATCTCGAAGTCGCCAGAGTGAGGGGGAATGGATGGGAGGGATTCCCAAACTGTTCCTGTCCACCGGCGTGCAAAGAGAGAGACATTCGCTCCGGAACCAGACTCTTCATGCCATGCAACGACCGGTCGGTTCGCGGAATCAATGAGGAGCGTAGGCTGCGTTGCGTCCGTTCCTGCTCCGGCCAGGCCACTCAATCCGCCGCCCAGCATGGACCAGGCAGTCCCTGTCCAACGAGCCACATGGATGTTTTTGCTCGTTCCGTCTGACTCTGCCCAGGCGATCACGGGTTGAGCATTCCGATCCATCTTCAGTACGACGCCTTCCGCAGAGGTCCTGCCATCGACGGCGCTGATGGCTCCGCCCAAGGGCAGCCACGTCGGCACGGAGAATGTCCAGGCTGGGGCGTTGACCAGGCTGTTTCCCGCCAGATCCGTGGGCGTGCTCGCGGCGGCAGCGAGGTCGACCTGGATCGTGCCGGGCGCGGATAGGGGGCTCAGCGGTGTCGCAGTCAGCACCTGTCCATCCGCGGAGAGCGCCACGGACTTCGCGATGGCATTCCCGGCGCCCGTCTTGAGCCCCACCGCCGCCTCCGTCACCGAGAGCGGATTCATGGGCTCACTGAAGGTGACCTGGATGGCTTCGCGGACTCCCACGGTCGCCGCGTCCTTGGCCGGCAGGTAGGACGTCACGGTGGGCGCGGTCCGGTCGACGATGACCGTGCGTGCCGCACTGGTGAAGACCGCTCCACCCCGGGTCGCGCGGATGGACAGCTGGTACGTGCCCTCCGCCTCCGAGGTGGTGTCCCAGGTGAACGAATACGGACTCCCCGTGGGCTTCACGAGCACCGTGGCGTCCTTCAGGATCTCCACCTGCTCCGCTGCGCCTCCCTCCACCGTGAACTGCAGGAGCAGTGGGCCTCGCGTGTACGCCTTGCCGGGCGTGGGCACGACCCAGTTCACCACCAGGTCACCGGGCTTTCCGACCGTCACCGTCAGCGTGGCCTGCTTCGTGACCGTGCCGCTCTTGCCCTGGAGCGTCAGCGTGTAGGCACCGGGCACCGTGCCTGCTCCCACGCGGATGCTCAGGGTCGCACGCGTTTCTCCCTTGGGCAGGGTCGACGACTGCAACTCGATGCCCGCGGGCGGGGACACGAGGCTCCAGGTGACCGCGCCTCCCGTGGATTCGGTCCAGGCGAGCCGGACGTCGCAGTCCAGGGTTGCTCCCGGGAGGACCTGCTCCTGGGCAGGAGTCGCCGTGAAGGTGAAGTCCGCGTCGGGGTCCGTCCGCGGATCCTCCTTGGGCGGGTCCTCCAGCGGGGGAACGTCGATGCATGCGGGGCTCAGACCGATGCAGCTCAACAGCAACAGGTGTTTCAGGTTGGGCATGGGGGCGCGTTCTGCAAGCTCAGGACCGGTCGGTCCCGAGCGAGAACACTGCCATGCCCGTCCGCGGAACGGGACAGGCGTCCGGAGTCGGAGGCGCTGGAAACAGGCCTGCCCGCCGCCCCCGGTTTTCGGTGGGGGACGCGCGGGCAGGGGAGGAACTTCAGAAGGCCGCGGACTACTTCTTCTTGCGGTTCTTCTTCTTGTTCTCCTTCTCCTTCTTGCGCCGCTCCTTGATGGCGTCGCGGTCGTCCGGCTTGCTCGCGGCCGGGGGCGCGTAGCCCATCAGGCGGGCCTTGGCCATCGCGGCCTGACCCATGGGCGGCGTGTAGCCCGGGGCGATCTGCGGCAGCTGCATGGGCATGCCACCCATGCCTCCGCCCATCGCCGACATGGCCTTCTCCAGCGCCTTCGGGTCCTTCCCGAACATGTTGCCCAGGTCCATGTTCTTCATCTGGCCCAGCTGCCCCAGTTGCTTGAAGCCGGGGATGCGGCCCAGGAGGCCCGGGTTCTGGCCGATGGTTCCCATCACCTGCTGCATCATCCCGAACTTCTGCAGCAGCTCGCGCACCTCCTCCGGCTTGCGGCCACTGCCCTTGGAGATGCGGTTGATGCGGCTGCCGTTGATGATGTCCGGACGCAGGCGCTCCTTCTGCGTCATCGAGTCGTACATCGCCTCGATTTTGGTGAGCTCCTTCTCGTCCGGGTTCAGGTGCTCGGTGAGGTCGCCGAAGAGGGGGAACTTCTCCAGCAGGTCCTTCAGCGGGCCCATCTTGCGGACCATGCGGATCTGCTCGACGAAGTCCTTCATCGAGAACTGGCCGGAGAGCAGCTTGCGCGCGTCGTCCTCGGCCTTCTTCTCGTCGACGACCTTCTCGAAGTCCTTCATCAGGCCGACGATGTCGCCGAAGCCCAGGATGCGGCCCGCGAGGCCCTCCGGACGGAACTCCTCCAGCTTGTCCATCGACTCGCCCATGCCGAGGAACTTGATGGGCTTGCCCGTCACTTCCTTGATGGACAGCGCCGCGCCGCCGCGCGCGTCACCGTCCAGCTTCGTCAGGATGAAGCCGTCCAGCGTGAGGCGCCGGTCGAACTCGGCCGCCGTGCGGACGGAGTCCTGGCCAATCATCGCGTCGCACACCAGCAGGATGGTGTCCGGCTGCACGTTGGACTTGATGGACTCCAGCTCCGTCATCAGCGTCTCGTCGATGGCGAGCCGGCCCGCCGTGTCGATGAGCACCACGTCGCACTTCTGCTCGCGCGCGGCCGCGTAGCCCCGCTTCGCCAGCTCGGGCGGCTGCACGCCGGGCTCGTGGTAGACGGGGACCTTCAGCCGCTCGCCCAGGACCTTGAGCTGATCCACGGCGGCCGGGCGGTAGATGTCCGCGGCGACCAGCAGGGGCTTGCGCCCCTCCGCGAGCAGCCGGCTGGCGAGCTTGCCCGTGGTCGTCGTCTTACCGGAGCCCTGGAGGCCCACCATCATGATGCCGGACAGCTGGCCCTTGGGCTTCAGGTGGAGGCTCGTGTCCACCGGGCCCATCAGGGCCTCCAGCTCGTCGTGGCAGATCTTGATGAAGTGGTCCATCGCGCTGACCTTGCGCTTCTGGCCCCCCGCATCCGTGACGGACGTCTGCACCACCTCGCCCACGGCCTTCTCGCGGACGCGGGCGACAAACTTCTTCACCACGTCGAAGGCGACGTCGGCCTCCAGCAGGGAGACGCGGATGTCTCGCAGCGACTCGTCCACCAGCTCGGGGGTGAGTTCGCTCTTGCCGGCGAGGCGGTTCTTGGCGGCCCGGAAGCCCTTGGTGACGGTCTCAAGCATGGGGGGCGCTTTATAACAGCGTCCCGCCGGATGCGACGGTCACGGAAGCCCCGGCCGTCCAGCAGTGGAGGAATCGAGGGGCTTTCCCGACCACCCGGGATGCCACCGCCCCGGGAGCCCCACCCCGGAAGGCCCTTCCGGCCCCCTTTCGGGCTCAGTCCGCCGCCATCCAGGCCCCTCCGGGCTCGGGCAGTCCGTCCGGGCGCCCGAGCGCCGTGCACAGCGCCTTCAGGACCACGCGGGACTTGAGGAGCATCTCGTCCAGCTCGGCCGCCGGATCCGAGAGCGCGACGATGGCCCCTCCCGCGCCGATGCTCACCTCGCCGGGACGGACCACCGCCGTTCGGATGACGACGTTCAGGTCCGCCGCGCCGGTGGCGGAGAAGTACCCGATGGCGCCCGAGTACACCCCCCGGGCCTCCCCCTCCAGGCGGTCGATGAGCTCCATCGTGCGCTCCTTGGGGGCCCCCGTCATGGAGCCTCCCGGGAAGGCCGCGCGCACCGCGTCCACGGCGGTGAGCCCCGGGCGCAGGTGGCCCCGGATGGTGCTCACCAGTTGGTGCACCGTGGCATACGACTCCACGTGCATGAGCCGGGGGACGTGGACCGAGCCCACCTCGCACACGCGCCCCAGGTCGTTGCGCACGAGGTCCACGATCATCAGGTTCTCCGCCCGGTCCTTCTCCTGGGAGCCCAGCTGTTGGCGCAGCCGGTCGTCCTCGGCTGGCGTGGAGCCGCGGCGCAGGGTGCCCTTGATGGGCTTCGACTCGACCCAGCGTTCGGCGTCCACGCGCAGGAAGCGTTCGGGGGAGGAGCAGGCGATGCCCAGTGCTCCCATGCGGAGGTACGCGGCGTAGGGCGCGGGGTTCAGCCGGCGCAGGCTGCGGTACAGGTCCAGCGGCTCGACGTGCGTCCGGGCGAGGAGCTTGTTGGTGAGGCAGACCTCGTAGGTCTCGCCTTCGTGGAGCTGTTCCAGGCAGTGCTGGATGTCGGCCAGGTAGGTCTCGCGGTCCCTGGCGAGGCGGACCGGGAAGGGGGCTCCGGAACGGGGCTCGAGGGGCGCCAGAGGGGGCAGGGCGCGCAGGCTGGATTCCGTGACGTCGAACCAGGCCTGGACCTCGGCCGCCTCGTGTTCGGGGGCGAGCGCGACGAGATACACCGTGCGTTCAAGGTGGTCCCAGGCCAGCAGCCGGTCCGCCAGGATGAGGCTGGCGTCTGGATCCGGTGAGGCCTGCGGGGTGCTCGCGCCGCAGTCGTGCTTCAGCTCGTAGCCGAGGGAGCCCACGAAGCCGCCCTGGAAGTCGAAGGGCAGCCCGGACGGGGCCACTCGCAGCCGTGTCAGCTCCTGCTGGAGGAACTCGAACAGCCCGGTGGAGTGCTCCTCTGTTCCCTGACTCCGGCGCACGGTGAGCCGGCGTGGGTTCACCTGGTAGTGGATGACGGCGCTGTGTGGGCCGGTTGCGTCCCCCATGAAGGAGAAGCGTGACAGGCCGGCCTCGACGCGGCTGCTGTCCAACCAGAAGGCGTGGTCCCTGCCTCCGAGGAGCGCGCCGAAGGCCTGCTCCGGGTCGGCATCGAGCCGCAGCTTCCGGTGATGGACCCGGAAGATTCCCGGCGGAGGGAGGGGCGCTCTCTCCTCGGTCGCTTCAGGGCGGCGACTGGGACGAGGGGTGTGATGCTCGCGGCTCAGGCGGACGAAGTTGGCGAGGAGCTGGCGGCCGTGGGTGGTGGCGATGGACTCCGGATGGAACTGGACGCCCCAGCGGGGGAGGGAGGCGTGGCGCAGGGCCATGAGGACGCCGTCGGGGGTCCAGGCGGTCTCCACCAGGTCCTCGGGCAGTGGCCGGGCGAGGCAGAGCGAGTGGTAGCGCACCACCTGGAAGTCTTGCGGAAGACCCTGGAAGAGATCCGTCCCCGTGTGGCGCACCGGACTCAGCCGTCCGTGCATGACCTCCGGTGCGTGCTGGATCCGTGCTCCGTGGACGTGGCCCAGGCCCTGATGACCCAGGCATACGCCGAGGATGGGGACGTCCGCTTCGAGGAGCGCGTCGCGGCAGACGCCGAAGTCCGCCGGATGGTCGGGACGCCCGGGGCCCGGGGAGATGACGATGTTGTCGAACGCGAGCTCGCGCAGCTCCCGCCACGACCGCTCGTCGTTGCGCACGACGAGGGGCTCCGTCCCTCCGACCTCCGCCAGCAGCTGGAAGAGGTTGAACGTGAACGAGTCGTGGTTGTCGATGATGAGCGTCCGCAGCCGCACGGCGCGCACCTTACCGTGGGAGGCGCGACACGGAGACGGTTCGAGCATGGCTGCCGGGCGGCCGTATTTGGCGGCCCAAGGATGAAGGCCGCGTGCGCAGGCGCCTCGCTTGAGCTTCCGGGTCTGCTATCTTTCCTTCCATCGCACGAGTGGCGGAACTGGCAGACGCAGCGGACTTAAAATCCGCTGACTCGCAAGGGTCGTCCGGGTTCGATCCCCGGCTCGTGCACTTCTACTCGGTCGAAGGCATTGGGGATTTTTGGCTAGGTCGTGCCATGTGCCCCCGGGAGGAATGGAGGGGTTGCTCCGGGTGCTCCAGCGGAAAACGCCCGAAGGACTGAGAAGGGATGTTCTCGAGTACATCGACCAGAGCCGGAGCGAGCTGGTGGTCCGGCTCGCCGAGGCCCCCCGGACTCAGGTTGCAGGGTGGGCACGCGCCACGGCCTTTCAGGATGGCGAGCCCGACACCCGGGCGTCCGCGCTCCGGCTCCTGGCGCTGCTGGGCACGCGTGAGGACGCAAAGGCGTGGGGCGCCCGGCTGGACGTGGAGGTCCTGTCAACGTCCCTCACGGTGGCGGCCCTGGATGTGATCGCCCGGCTCGGCTCGCCAGAACAGAGCGTGTTGCTCGAGCGGATGTTGAGCCGTCTCGAGCCGGAAGTGGTGGTGGCGGCCCTGGTTGCGATGGCCGACCAGGCGGAGCCCGAGCGGCTGCTGCAGTTGCTGCGCGAGCCCCCGGCCACGGTCCAGGATGCATCCGGCAGGCCCCGGGTGTCGCTCTACCTGAAGACCTGGAGCGGAGAACTCGCGCGAGGCATCGTCCGGCGCGGCAACTAGGGGCAGGCGTTGGAGCTGGCCTGGCTGATGCGGGACGACGTGGGGGCCTGGCAGTTCGCGCGCGACGAGGGCCGCCTGCCCGAGCACGCGCTGTTGGTGCTTGGACATGTGCGCCATGACCCGGGGGATTCAATCATGCCCGCTAGCGTGACGGGAATGGGAGACGAGGTCTTCTCAAGCGACGTACTGGATGAGGCCTCCGGGGTCATTGGCAAGCTCGTGAGGACACTGGGCCGGAAGGAGGTCGTGAGCGCACTCATCGAGGGCATGCTGCGGGAGGACGACTCCAACGTCCTGAACTTCCTCGATGGGGAGATCGACGCCCTGGGTGGGCCGGCGCCAAGGGATGCTCCGAGGCTCCTGCGGTATCTCCAGGAACAGCCTGACAGTAGGACAGCCCTTGATCTTCTGGCGAAGACAGGCGCCGATGAGAGGGCATTGGTGGAGTTGTGGGCTGAGCTTGGCGTGGAGTGGTGGCCAGTGCCAGACACCGGACCTGGCCAGGAGGAGTGACGAGCACCTGGCCAGGATGAGAGAAAGCGGGCTGCGGGTCAGGAATGTTCGAACGCATGAATCTGGTTGCTTGGAAAGAGCTCCGATTCTTGGATCGACACGACTGCCTTCTTCACATCTTTCGTGAAGACAACGACGGCAAGCTCACGGATGGCTCGAGAGCAGCATACATAGAAGAGCCGCCTTGTCCGTTCGATGGCTGGGTCTTTCGTGGCGGTGGTTGCATGCCGATTGCCAGGAGACGGCTCCTTCAAGCCAAAGTACTTGTCGTAGGAGAAGTGGGGGTGTGAACCCTCCTCTTCATCAATCACCGTCAAGACCCGGTCGAACTCAGCCCCCTTGACGCCTTGTTGCGTGGAGAAGGGAGACTCGTCTGACAGATGCACCCGATAACTCCAGATCTGACTGGCGGGGCAGTCGAGGTAGGCCGCCAAGGCACGCTCCTCTGCTGAATCATCATCCTTGAAGGAAGTGTTCGAAGCATCCTCGGACGCAGGCTTGCGTTCCAGGCCCTCTATGAGTGGCTTCTCGAGCGACACCAACTCGTGCTCTCGTACGAAGTTCAGGACGCACCTGGCTCGAGCGCTTTCGGAAGAGCAGAGATCGATGAGGGCATTGAGATCTCTCTGGAGGTCGCGGAGCAAGGCCGGAACATCCGCTCCCACCAGTCGAACCAGCGCCAGACGCGGACAGTTTTTTCTCAGCAGGTCGATGACGTCGAACTCCCTGTGGTTCCTCGCGGCCTCGACAAGAGGCACAATAACCCCCAGAAATGGTTTCAAGGGCCATGCGGTGCCGTCCAGGAAGCCGGCCTTGAATCGTTCAGGTGCGCTGTCATTGAGTGCCGAATAGAGATCTGGGAACCCAAGCCGCCTGGCTGACATCCGATGCACGAGGACCAGATTGCGCACGCGGACTCCCCCAAGAGCTGCCCAGGAAGGGTCCTGGGTCAACTCCGCCATCTGGTGGCGCACCGCCAGGAGTCGTTCGTCGCGCTTGTCATCGCCGGGAACGACGAAAAGGTGAGCAGCCCCCTGTGCTCCGTTCCAGGATGCCGCATTGCCGGGAACCTGCTCAAGCTGGTCTCCGTGAGCACGGATCCGATTGAGCACGGAGAGCACCTGTGGAGAGCTTCTGAAATTCTCCGGCTTCGTGATGCGAGACCATTCCGGTGCGACGTCGATCTCACCCGCACCCCCTGGGAAGATCTCTTGCATCGGGTCTCCAAAGAAGCCAAGGCAGAGCGTCCCAATTGCGTCCTTCGCCACAGCGCGGAGCGCATCCACCACCTTGGGAAACGTATCCTGGCTTTCATCGACGAAGATGAAGGGGAACCTGCGTGACACCAGCTTCCTCAAGAGAGGAGACTGCATCAGCAGGTCGGGCACCATCCTGAGAATTGCCTCATGCCCCAGGGTGCGCTCGGAGTAGTCCGTCCCGTTGCCGTAGGTGAACCCTCTGCCGGTCTGGAGGGCAGACAGATGGCCATCAAGTCTGGTGAGTGCTGCCCGATCCCTGTCCAGGGTCGTCTCGTGGCGCCTGCCCTTGGGAGCGGAAAGGCTCTTGCGTAACTCCTGGCGCTTGGCTTCGATGTTCTGGAGCACCCAGCCCTGGATGTCGTCCTGGAAGGGCTTGATGAGTGACCATAAAAAGCTGTGGATGGTCGAGACGTGGAAGATGGGCGAGCCTTTCACGTCCGTCAGGATCTCCTTCACCGCGACCTCGGTGTAGGTGATGCAGGCGATACGTTGGCCCCGTTGCCTCAGCGTCTTCCCCCGTGTCTGGGCAAGATGACTCAACGCCTTCACGAGAGACGTCGTCTTGCCCGAACCCGCTCCCGCAGTCATGACGAAGCTCCTCGGAGGCTGTGCGTCGAGGCAGGAGCGCAGTTCCAGGTCCGCCGAGGTGTCCGGCTTTCCAACGCGGGAGGTCAAGCCGCCTCCTCTTCCACGGGAATGGCAGGCGACGGCACGACATCACGGACTTCAAGTTGGGCTGCGAGCCAGTGGAGGCCTTCGGCGATGTATCCAGGCACTTCCCACCCGCCATCTTCACGGTCGTAAGCCAACAGTGCCAGTGCGAAGTCTGTTTTCTTGAAGCTGTTCTTGAGGAGCTTCTCTTGAAGTTTACTGGTCAGTTCATCCAAGGACAGGTGTTGGTTGCTTCGGATGTTGAGCTTGAGCTTCGAACGTGACCTGTCCTGGCTCCAGGCCAAGTTCTGGAAGGCGAATGCCGCCTCAAAGGTTCGGCCTGTCCTCGAACCTGATTCCCCCCTCCAGGTCATGGCGCAAGGGGTTTGATATGCCACGCGAACAAGGGCGGAATTCTCTCCCTTCAACCATGCCTGCTTCTCTTCGCCTGGCGTGGCGAGGAGGTCCTGAACAAGATGCTTCTCTGGAAGCCATTGAGCGAGCGTCTGGTTCGACGTGACCGCGCCTTGCACTTCGGGTTTGCATGCCGTGCGCCCCCGAGAGCCTGGTTCATCGTCTTCCTCGGATTCCTCCGCGCTCATGCCGGAGTTCCCCGCCGCCTGATCGGGCGGGTAGGTGCTGTCGAGGTCCGTGATGATCAGGGTGGTGATGCTCAGGAACTCAAGGAGCTTCTTGAAGCGATGTGCGAAGGCGCCGCCCAGTTCAAGGATGCTCAGGCATCTGCTCCTCAGTCCCTGCTGCGCCTTCTTGACCATCAGAGGGAGCAGCAGTCGCTCGACGTTTCCTTCCACCAGGATTGCAGCGTCGGCGAAGAAGAGGTCGCAATGGGTCAGTTTCATGTACCGCAAGAGGAAGTCGCGATCTTCCTCCTGTTGCGCCGCATAGAAACGCGACAGGTTCAAGATTTCGGAGGCGTGACGCCCCGAGGTTTTCGACATGCGCCGGAAATAACGAATGGCACCGAAGCCGCTCTCGTGGAGGATGTGCGGAGAGTGGGTGGTTACGACGAGTTGACTCCTGAAGTGTCCCTCGTCATTGGCGTTCAGCTTCAGGAGTTCCAGGACCTGATGGATGAAGACCTGTTGAAGTTGAGTGTGAAGATGCGCTTCAGGCTCTTCAACGAAGATGAGGTGGAGTGGGGGACGCTCTTCGGTCTCCTCCCAACTTGCCTTGAACTCCGTGAGTTCGATTGCCATGTAGAGCAGGTTCTTGCTTCCCAGCCCATTGTATTTGTCAGGGAGGAGCAGTTCCGTCGTACCCTCGCTCGCCGCATCGAGTACGTAGTGAACACGGGCGCTCCCACTGCTTGAGAGCATGCTGGCGGGATTGAGCGCGGACCCGATCTTGAGGCGTGGATTATCGAACCCCGGGTAGCCAAACTCCTTGAGGGCATCAAGGACTGGGCTGAGGGCCTGGTTGAGGTGGCTGCTCAAATGCTCTTCCGCGCTCGAGAGGGCTCGCAGGGCGTCGTAGTTGGTGTTCGTCTTGTCCCGGATCCTCTCATAGAACCTGCTGAGCCGCTGCGATAGGTCTTGCGAGCGGCCTGCTGAGTTCACGTCGGAGAGATGCTTCTGGGCATTGAGGAAGTCGATACGGATCAATTTCTTGAGAAGCTGCTCTCCCTGTCGACCGCTCTCCGAATCAAGAGGAACTGGCGCATCGCCCGAGGTGGATTGCGATTGCGCGGTGTGCTTTTCGGGGTCGAGAACGAAGTAGCGGAACGTGTATTCTTCGCCCAGCCTCCGTGAAAGATAATCGCTCAGGCTCCGAGGCCAGGGATGGAGGGACGCGATTCCCCCGCTACCAGGTTGGGCGTGGGCGGACGCCTCCCGGTTGAGTTCGCGGTAACGCAGCAGGGTTGTTGCTTCATCCCTGGGGCCGTACTCAATGCGAATGCCAACCTTGCCTTCGGGCCAGCGCAGGCTCGGAATCAAGTCGATGACCCGGTGGAGATCCGCGTCCTCGACCTTCAACCAAAGGTCGAGGCTCATGGTTGGAAAGGGTGTGGCGTGCTGGCCTTCGGGTTCGCTGCCAATCCTGTCAAACGTGCTCCGGCAGTCCACGCTGAAGTCATGGATCGAAAGAGCGCTCCTGTCACCCTGGCCGACGAAGTGATGGAAGACCTGGGTGGCGGAAGTCTTCCCGCTGTTGTTGGCGCCGACGAAGATGGAGAAGTCCTTCTCAAGATCGATCTGGACGTTCTTCAATCGCCGGAAGTTCCGAATGCAGAATGAATGAAGGTGCATGATAATTGGCGGACGTGTGGCGGAGGCCGGTTCAGGGAGATTGTGCCAGATCCAGGAGGTCGTGCGTCTTTGCGCCCAGGAGGGTGCGGTATCGCTCAGGAAAGGCTGTCAGGATGAGAATCTGGAGTGTGTTTCCAGTAGCCTCGATGAGTTCCAAGGCCCGCTGGAGGCGGAGTGCATCCGTGTTGACCAGGGCGTCATCCAGCACGATCAGCTGCGGTTCAGGATGGGAGCCTCGGTTGGACAGCAGTTCACCAATGGCCAGCCGAAGCGCGAACTGGGTCTGCTCCTGGGTTCCCCAGGAGAAGGTGTCGAGCGCTTTCGGTCCTGCCCCCGTTTGGAGTTGGGCGTCCGCGAAGTCGGCGTCCAATTGGAGGCGTCCGGGGGCGTCCACACCGCGGATGTGTTCCAACCGTGCATGGACCGCGTTTTCGATAGGGCCCAGGAAGGAACGGCTCACCTGCTCCTGCCAGGCTGCCGTCAAGGTTCGCAGGACGCGGGCGGCTTCGGCCTTGAGCTGCGCTTGGTGTTTTCGCTTCTGCTCCAGATCGAGCGCCTCCTCCGCTTCGCACAGATGCGCGTAGAGATCTTCCGTCGCCGCCTGCTCGATGAGGGTCTCCGCGCGGATGATGCGTGCCTGCATCGTCTTTTCGGCTTCCTGAACCTGTTCAAGAGCTTGCTGGAGCTTGCCTCGCTGGGTTGTTGCGCGTGCCTCGGGACGGGGCAAGCCGGATTCGAGCCCCTTGACCATGTTCTCGTTGCGCCGGACCTCCGCGGCGGCCTTCGCCACCTCTGCTCCAAGTTGTTCGAACGTCCATCCCAATGCCTCGAGCTGGGATTGAAGGGCCTGTTTCAGTGTCCCGACCGCCTGGATCGCACGCTCCTGCTCCAGGACGATGGTGCGTTGGTGCTGCTCTGCTTCCTTGACCCGGGCTTCCGCGTCTTCATGCGCCTTCTCCTGGAGCTTCACCTCGCGCTTGGCCCGTTTCAGTTCTTCCGAAAGGGATTCCGTCTCGGGGCTTTTCTGTGCTGACAACTGCTCCAGCGAAAGGGAAAGCTGCTCCGCTACGGTGCCTAGAGCGCCGAACAGGTTAGGTCACGCCGCGAGCTGATAGCGCGCGGCGACCTCGAGGTTTTGGACGACCGCGAGTCGCCTGAGGTCAAAGAGGTTGCGGCGCGTGCCGCGATAACGGGCCTTC
>NZ_RAWQ01000289.1:0-9965 GCF_003668965.1 Corallococcus sp. AB030 | reverse complement strand
GTGCGTAGCAGGGGCCGGGGGGCCTGGCGGTCCGGGCCTTGCGGTGGGGACTGGGTGTCGTCCTGGGCGTGCTCGCGCCCCTCGCCGCGCGCGGCGCTGGACGCCTCGGCCGGGGGCACCGTCCACGTACTCGCGTCTGTTCTGAGCGCACGTCGAGAGCAGGCGAGCCAGCGTGGGGACAGCCTTCCGGGATGACCGCGCTGTCGTCCTGGGGGTTCCGCCGTGGCGCCTCCATCCTGAACTCAACCGTCGAGCCCGGCTCCGGGTCGAACTTCCCTGCGCAAGGGGGATTCCTACTGTGCGTGGGCAGGATTGTTCTCAGGGGAGGTTGCCGTGGCCGGTGATGATTCGGGGCGGAAGCGGAACCGTGCGCCCGTTGCCTCCCAGGGCGTGATGTCGCTCCTGGAGCGCTGGGTTTCCGACCTCGAACGGGATGCTCCCTTCTCGCGGGAGGATGCACCGGAACCACGTCAGCGCGCTTCCGGAGCCGCTGCTCGCTCTGGTGATGATCCGCACGATGACCTCGGCCCAGATGGCCGGACGACGCAGGGTGAGCCCTCTGCCTCCTCTCGCACGACCCGGGAGGAGATGCGTCCTTCGCGTCGTGGCTCCAGGCCCCCTGCTTACACGAGGGAAGACGGATCATCGGGGACAGCGAGTGCGCGGCTGCGTCCTCCTCGTCAGAATCCTGAACGTTTCGCCGAACCGGGGCCCAACCGTCATGCCTCGTCGCGCGCGACCAGGGGGGAGGGGCGCCCTGCGCGTCCTGACAGTGAGCCGTTCTCCGAATCGAGGCCCCGTACTCCTTCTGAATCCGAGGGCCCTGGCGCCGCACGTGAAGGCATGCGCCCTCCACGGTCTGGTTCCGGCACGCCCGCCGAGTCCGAGTCCCGACCCCGGATGCCGCAGGGTGGAGCCTCCGCTTCGGGTGAGGGAGTGCGCCCTCCACGTTCCGGCCGCAGTTCGCTCGCTGAGTCAGCGCCCCGAGCCCGGATGCCGCAGGGCGGAGCCCCCGCTTCTTCCCGCGCGGCCCGTGAGAAGCACCGCCGCGAAGCGACTTCGTTCGGCGAACAGGAATCCCGTGTCGATTCCGTTCACGCGGCGCGCGAAGAGCATCACCTTGAGACGGATCCGTTCAGCGAACAGGCGCCCCGCATGCCGGCGGCATCGGAACGCTCGGCCCGTGATGCAAATCGCCACATGAGGTCTGGCGCGGATCCGTTCACTGCGTCAGAGGCGGTTGCTGCTCGTTCGGCCCATGAGGTCAGCCGCCACGCTCGCTCTGATGCGGATCGATTCAGAGCGTCAGAGGCGGCCTCTGCTCGTTCGGTTCGTGAGGCGAACCATCACTCGCGCTCCGGAGCAGACCCCTTCAGGGAACCCGAGTCGACACCTGCCCGCACGTCCCGGGAGGAGAACGTCCACCTCCGCTCCGGAACCGACTTCTTCACCGAGTCTCAGTTCCGCGAAGCGGAAGCACAGGACTCGCCCTTCCGCGCGGCCCGTGAGGAGCTCCGGCTCCAGGGGCCCGTGGTCACCTTCCCGGATGGCGCTCGAATCGTCCTGGGCAACGAGGGCGGCAGGCCCATCCATCGCGGCACCGTCGCGGTGCGCGGGCCGTGTGCACCTTCTCGTGAGGAGGTCATGGGACCAGGCCTCACGGAACCCCAGTCCCGCGCCCTGGACTTCGTCCTCGCGTGGTTCGGGCACCCGTTCGACTCCGTCACCTCCGAGCCCCAGCCCGGCGGCGAGCCCCGGTGGGGCGCCTGGCCATTGTCAGGGCCCCTGCTCATCACCGCGCTCGTCCACTGGAAGCAGCACGAACCCGAGGCGTTCGACGCGCGCCTGGGCCGGCTGGGACTCGAAGCCACCCCAGCGCAGCCGGACGAAGCCGCCTCGCTGCGCCTCCTGGGCTCCAGGAACGCCGAAGGCCACGATGCCCTGGCCCTGATCGCCGAAGACCCCCGGCTGCTCGCGGCGCTTGCCCGGGCCGGCCGGGAGCGCGGCGCTCAACGGGCGCAGCTTGAAACGCTCGTCACGCACGTGCTGCGCCCCATGCTGGCCTCCTGCGCCCAGGCGGAGACGGCCGTGGACGCGCCCGGTGGACTCTTCGCTTCGGCTCGCGCGCTGGCCCTGCTCTTCCACTCCGAGCTTCGCTTCGGCCGCCGCGGCGTCACGCGGCTCGTGACGCTCGCACGCGAACGGCCGGAGCCACCCGTCGCGGGGGAGCACGCGGGTGAACGCCTCGCGGAGGACCTGCGCGCCACCGGCCGCTCGCGCGAAGCCTCCGAGGTATGGCGCATCCTCACCTCTCCCGAGCTGGCGGACCCCTCCTAGCGCGCGCCATGCGGACGCCTCTTCCTCCCGGGAGCCATGTCCTCCTCGTGGTCCCCGACCCTGGCGCCCCGGTCGCTCTCCAGGAGCAGAACCGCGCCCTGGCCGGCGAGCTCATCCTCAACGGCCAGCGCTACCACCTGGTGCCCGCGGAGCCCTCCGCGAGCCCCGCGACGGCGCCCGCATCCGACGTGCGGCTGCTCACCTCGCGCGAGCTGCAGGTCGTCTCGTGCGTCTGCGCGGGCTGGGGCAACAAGCAGATCGCCACGAAGCTCAACATCAGCACGTGGACCGTGGCGGCCCACCTGCGGCGCATCTTCGTCAAGCTGGGCGTGGACACCCGCGCCGCCATGGTGTCGCGCTGCCTGGGCGCGGTGTCCCTACCTCCGACCTCGTGACGGACCGCGCGCAGGCGGCGCCACGCTCTGGCGCAGCCCCAGCACGAGCGCCACGTTGGCCTGGGGCCGGCACACCAGCCGGACGCACTCCCCCGGGCAGATGAGCAGCGGTGTCACCCCGGGCCCGTGCCCCGCGACCTTGCTGTCCGAATGCACCACCACGCCCACCGTGATGACCCCCGCCCGTCGCGAGGGCCCGAAGCGATAGTCCAACGGACACACCGCCACCAGGTCCCCCAGCCGGAGCGCGTTCAGCCGGTGCTTGCGCACCAACCGCGCGTCCGACAGCTGGATGTCCAGATCCCCCAGCACGCCCTCCGAACGTCCGAACCCCGAACCCATCAACTCCGCGGGCACCGTGTGCGTCACGGGAACCACCAGCCGCCCGCGCTCCGTCCGCACGCCCCAGCGCCGGAGCAGCCGGGGCGACAGGTTGAGCGCGCGCACCTGCGGGAAGTCCGGCAGCTCCAGCCCCTGGCCGTACGCATCCAGCTGCACGCGGTCGCCAATGCACAGCCGGCGCTTCACCGCGGGCGGGAAGTCCACGATGACGTGGTTGATGCCGCCGTGCTTTCCCACCACCGTGCCCACCGCGCCCCTCGCGGGACCGCTCGTCACACGCGCGCGGTTTCCCACGCACGCATAGAACATCAACGCCCGGTTGGAGCCGCCGCGCTGGCCGACGTCGTCCTTCCCGGTGTTGTGCAGCGACACACCCGCTTCCATGTGGTCCGCCGCCAGCCCCACCGCGCGGTCTCCCACGCGGCGGTTGAGCACGATGCCGCCGCTGCCCGGCACCAGCCGGGGCACCCCATCCCGGCCCATGCGGTAGGGCGACGCGCGCACGACGGGATGGGACACCTGTCCCGCCACCGCCGAGGCCACCATCCGCGACACGTTGGTGCGCGGCGCCGAGGCGGCCCCCATGCCCGCCTCCATCAGGGGATGCAGCGGGATGTCCATGCCGTGCCTCCCTCGTTCAGCGAATCGCCGGTGCGGGGCTGGTGATGCCCAGCGTCTGGCGCAGGGTGGGGGACACGCCGCGGAACGAGCGGCCGTCCGGCGTCATCCGGTACGCGGCGATCCACTCTTCCGCCACCGGGCCCAGCGGCATCACCTCCGTCTGGAAGTCCCTGAAGTCGCGCGTCTTGAACGGGTTGTCCGCCACGAAGTTGAGCAGCAGGCGCCCCGCGTCCGCCATCTTCGAGCGCTGCGAAATCTCCCCCGCGCCGCCCAGGTAGCGCTGCGACACCACTTCAATCACGTCCCACTTGGTGTTCGCGTCGAACGCCTTCTTGATGTCTGGAGTCTCCATCGCGTCGAGGATGGTCTTGAGGTACTCGCCCACCTCCACCGTGAGCGCCAGGATGTTGCCGTAGGTGGCGCGGTCGATCTGCCAGCGGATGTCCGTGCCCAGCCGCTGGATGGTGGCCTGGCTCGCGAAGGGCCGCTCGTTCAGCTGCTGCGAGCCGCGGATGACTTCACCAATGAGCAGGTCGCGGAAGTACTGCGCGATGGCGGACACGAAGGCGATGAACTCGCGGTGGAAGTTGCGGAACATCACCGCGCCCGCCGGCGCCGCCAGGCTGCCGTAGTTGAACGCGCGCCGGTACGCGAGCTGCCGGTCGCGCGGCTTGTAACGCAGCGGTTGGTGCTTCTCCATCAGGTACAGCGCCCGCGCGCCGGGGCCCCGCTGGATGCGCATGCGCCCGTCGTGGAAGAGGCGCAGGAGCACGCCCGCCACCTGGAACACCTTCATCCGTTCGTGCTGGTAGATGTAATAGAGCTCCGCGGTCGCGTGGAGCTGCGTCTCGATGACGGACTCATCGAAGTCCTGGACGAGCAGCGGCCGGCTGATGGAGTCGAAGGAGGGCGCTCCGTCCTTGCCCAACCCCATCAGGTCCGAGAAGAGCGACGCCGTCGAGCCGTCGGAGGCGCTGGCGAGCAGCTCCTCCTCCCGGAGCGAGAGCTGCTTCTGCAACTCCGTGCGCTGCTCATCCGACGTGACGTTGGAGAGGACTTCCCGCTTCCACTGCGAGAACAGCCGCTGAAGGGCTTCTGCCGTACCGATGCTCATGGCATGCCACCTGGGTCAATGACGTTGAAGGAAAGGGTTTCAGGCCCGTGCGAGCACGCTCATGGCTTGCGCGCGTGGCGGACGTGGCGGCGCGAGTGGCCCGACTTGGCGTGCCCGTTGGGCGGCGCGGGCTGTCCGTCCGAACCGTGCCGCCCCTTGCCTGCGATGATGCGCTCCACGGCCTTGAGCTGATCCGAGAACGCCGTCTCCAGCTGACGGGCCAGCTCCGGCCCCTGGGCCTCCAACTGCTGCTTCACGTCCGTCATGATGCGCGACCGGCTCTTCTCGATGAGCGAGGCCACGTCGTCCAGGCTGGCCCCGTTGCCCGCCGTGGCGGTGGCGGGCGCCGCCCGCTCGCCCGGCTCCGCGTCCATCGGGTGCTCCACGGCCCCGGGGTTGATGCGCGGCTCCAGGTCCTTCTCGATGCGGTCCAGCGAGACGCGGATCGGCGGAGGCACCGTGAAGGGCTCGCCGGTGTTGCAGTGGCCGCCCTGGGGGAAGCCGTACTTGTGGTTCCGGTCGTCCTCGATTTCCTCCGCCTGGCCGGGCGCCTCCTGGGTCAGCGTGTTCGCCAGCTCCAGCGAGTCCTCTTCCAGGCCGCATTGCTCCCGGAGGAACGCCGGGCTCACGTTGAAGACGTCCACGTTCGCGTCCAGCTGTTCAATCATGTCCTCGTGGAGGTCCACGCGGTTGCCGCCCGGCACCACGGCCTCGTCGTAGTCCAGCAGGAACAGGTCGATGATCCGGTCGAGGTGGTAGAGCTTGCGATCCAACCGGGCCAGCTCCTTCCAGAACTCCACCGACGTGCTGGGGTCCATCAGCAGGTCCTCGATGAGCTCCTGGGTGTCGTTGCGATCCCTGAACTTGTCGTTCAGCGCCTGCTCCTTGCCCGTCAGGTCCCGGAAGGTCAGCGGGACGGGGAGCACCAGGTTGAGCAGCCGCGCCCCGGCGTTGGGCCGGTCGAACGCGTCGATGAAGAGCGTGAGCGCTTCCGTGAAGGCGGCCAGGGGCGCGGAGGCTCCCTGGACCTTCGCGTTCAACGCGACGCCCCGGCTGCTGCCGCCGGAGTTGGAGAAGCCGGTGGTGGACGTGTCCAGCAGGCTGCCGGCCACGTCCCGCAGGCGCCGCAGCTGGATGAGCTCCACGGGCACCGCCGACGCGATGCCACGCATGTCCTCCGAGTTCTGCCGGGGCGTGTGGTTCAGCAGCACGTCCAACAACCGCGACATGGCATCCGGCCGGACGATGGCGCGCAGGTCCGACTGCCCCCGGGCGCGCAGCTGATCCAACAGCTTGCCGTAGGACGCCTGGCCGTCACCCCAGTCGTCGTAGCCCTCCTGGATGGAGGTGGCGGTGAGCTGCTCCAGTGAGTTGATGAGCGCCTCTCGGCGCTGGCGCAGGTCCTGGAGCGCGACCTGGAACACCGTGCCGCCCTTGTCGAAGCCGGCGCGGAAGAGCGCCTCGCCCGCCAGGATGCGCAGGAGCGTGGCGTTGTCGTCGATGGTCGCCGCGAGCCGGCCGAACTCCTGGACCACCGTGGGGTTCACCATCCCCACCAGGCGGGCCACGCGCGCGGTGTCCCCCAGCTTGCGGATGGAATAGAAGGCCCGGTCGCGCGACACGGGGTCCACCGCCATGTTCGCCGCGGCCTCGCCCTCGTCCAGCTCCGCGAGGATGGAGTCTCGCCAGCCGCACATCGGTGCCTTGAAGTCGCGGTTGGAGGCCAGGTTCACCGCGATCTCCAGGTCGTCCACCAGTGCCTTGCGCTCCTGGCGGAACCTCCGCTGGCCCGGCGAGTCCAGGGTGCCATTCATCAGGGCCATGACCGGCTCGGGCGTGGCCGAGACGCGGATGGGCTGGCCACTGCTCTCGTCGTCCAGGCGCGCGGCCGTGGTCGGGTAGAGCTTGCGCAGCGCGTACACCACCGCCTTGGGGTCACGCGCGTCGGACACACCGAGCTGACGGCGCAGGAACTCGTCGAACTTCGACTTCGCGCTCGAGGCCAGCTCGATGGATGCGCCGGGGCTTCTCCCCTTCACGTTCTCGTACATCGTCCCTCCCTTGAGGTCCTGTCATGCGGCCAGGGTGACGCCCACGCCCGGCGTCCGCGCGTTCCGCGTGCCGAGCTTCACCAGATGATTGAGCACCGTCCGAGAGATGCGCTCGGGCGGTGCCAGCCTCCGTTCGAGCGCCTCGCGGCTGGCGCTCACCACGTGGCGCGGCGGCAGCCCCGGCGGGATGTGCCCGCGCGCCAATGACTCCGCGGCCCGGTCGATGCGCTCTTGATCCGACGGCCAGAACGGCACCACGTCCACCAGCGCGCGCTGCGCCAGGCCCCGGCGGGGCTGGAAGGCAATCTCATCCACGACATGGGGGATGAGCCGCGCCGCCGTGCACAAGAGCAGCTTGGGAATTCGCGCGGAGGGCAGCCGCGAACGGTACAGCCGGTCCCAGTTGTCGCGCACGTCGCATGCCCGGCGGATGAAGCCCATGCGCCGGAGCATCTCCGCCTGGATGAACACGCGCAGGAATGGCGTGGGGTGCGCGCTGAGCGGATGGAACGTCAGCACCCGTGACGACGGGTACGCGAGGAAGTCCTTCATCGAGTGCACCGACGCGGGCCCCCCGAGCAGGCACGCGATGAGGTCCGCGAAGATCTCCTTGTGCCAGCGGCCCCACAGACGCGTGAGCCACGGGTTGCCGGTGGCGTGCAGCACCCGCCGCTGGAGTGCCACCTGCGTCTCCTGCCAGATGCCCAGGTCCGCCTGCAGGTTGTGGCCGATTTCATGGAGGATGACGCCCATCCCCCATGGAGCCTCCACGCGCTCGTAGGGCACGCGGATGAGCGGGAAGGGGTTGCGCTCCCCGAGCAGCCGGCTCAGCAACACGCCGCGCCGGAAGGTGGCCGGGGAGAAGCCGTGCTCCAGGTAGGTGAGCGGCTTGAGCATGGGGCCGTCCAGCAGACCCGGCGAGGCCTGGCGCACCGCCTGGAAGCAGTCCACCGCGATGGCGTCGCAGGCCGCCAGCGCCGGCGCGAACCGCGTGCCCCGCTGGCTGAAGACGTCGAAGAAGAGGCCGTAGGCGCGGCGGGCGCGGTCGATTTCACGCTCCAAGAGCGCGTTGCGCCCCAGCACCTCGTCAGGCGCGAGGGGGGCGTCGTGCAGCCGGCCGTTCAGCCGCGACAGGGCGCGGCGCACGTCGCGGTCGATTTCGCCCAGGCGCGCGTTGGCCGCGGCGAAGTGCGCGGCGGAGGGGGCGTAGGGGACGTCCCGGGGCCGGATGCCCACGTCCTGTGGCGTGAGGCGCGACAGCCGCCCCGCCCGGAACGTGATGCTCTGGACCTTGGCCCGCAGGAACCGCTGAAGCGTGTCCGCCATGTGCCCGCCTCCCCCTTGCCGCTCACGCCCCCTGGTTCACCGCACGATGACGCGCACCGGCCCCCGCAGCGTGACGGTGCGCAGCCGGCGAAGGCCCGGGCCTCCCATCATGGGGTTCAGCCGGCCGCGAGTCCCCACCCGGCGCAGGCCCGCGCGCGCCCGGAGCTGCCGCACGGCGGCGCTCGTCCGGGCCAGGCGGCGCACCACGCGCGGGCTGGAGATGACGCGCCCGCCGATGCGGCGGAGCATCCGCGGCACCGCCTGGGGGCTCGCGCCCTGCTGGCGCACCAGCCGCGTCACCTGACGCACCACGCGCGTCACCGCCGGCAGGGCCCGCGGGCCGTAGCGCTGGCTGATGCGCGAGGCGAGCTGCGTCGTCATCTGGCCCACCGCGCGTCCCAGCGCCCGGGCCTGCTGGGGCGACTGCCGGCGGCGCGCGGGAGACATGGTGGAGCGGACCACGTGCCGCGCCGCCAGCCCGCCCAGCACGCGGTTGAAGGCGTCCATGTCCTCGTCGTTGGCGTAGTCCCCGGCGGCGTCCGCGAAGGCGTCCATCGCGTCCGCGCGGAGCAGCCCACCCAGGCTGCGGCCAATCTCCTGGCCCGCGATGCCGCCCAGCCGGGGCGCGGCCTGACGGATGAGCCGCATGGCGATGGGCATGGCCCTGCGGCGGATGCGCTGGAAGGTGGGTCCGGCCACGGTGGCCAGCCGGCGCGCGCCGGCCGCCAGGCGGCGGAGGAACTCGTCCTCGTCCTGGGCGTCCATCGCGTCCGCGAACGTGTCCTCCAGGGCGTTGGGGTTGTCCGTCTCGAAGCCTTCGGCCTCGAAGCCCTCCTCCATGGGGGTGGGGTTCTCCTCGAAGCCCTCGGCCTCGAAGCCCTCCTCCATGGTGGTGGGGTTGTCCTCGAAGCCCTCGCCCTCGAAGGGGTCCTCCATGGTGGTGGGGTTGTCCTCGAAGCCCTCGGCCTCGAAGCCCTCCTCCATGCCTTCACCCTCGAAGGGGTCGTCCATGCCCTCGTCCTCGAAGCCCTCCTCGCCCTCTGCCAGCAGGTCGGACATCTCATCGCCCTGGCTCGAAAACTCCTCTTCGAAAGGCTGCGGTTGCATGGGTACTCCTCCTTGTCCTGAAGACTTCGTGAGTGGATCGACCTAGGCGCGGCGGACGCTCGCGGCGCTGACCGCGGAGACGGGGATGTGGCGCAGCACGTGCCGCCGGGCGTGCACCCGCCGCGCGGCCAGGCGCGCCGGGACGACGCCCATCGCGGGCACCTGGATCGCGCGCGTGATGACCCGGCGCCCCGCGCCCTGCACCACCCTGGGCAGAGCGGTGATGGCGCCGCCCGTGCCGCGCAGGCGCAGGTTCCCCGCCGCCAGCCGGGCGATGAGGCGCATCAGCCGCAGCCGCCGGCCCGAGGTGCCCGGCACCTGCTGGGCGAGCCGCATCAGGAGCTGTTCCACGCCGCGCGTGCGAGCCCGCAGCACGCCCTGCGCGGCGCCACCGAGCGTGGTGCTCATGGGCACCGCCTGCCGCGCCACCACCCGCGCCGCGAGCCCCGCGCCCAGCGGCAGGGCCACGGCGGGCGGCACCTGCCGCGCATCCGCCATGTCCGCGAGCGCATCCAGCGACGCGTCGTCATCCGCGCCGTCGCCGCGCAGAACAGAGGACGCGATGCGCCCGCCCACGCCTGGAATCAGGCCACCCACCGCCCCCGCGAGCGCACCGCGCAATCCCTGTCCCCGCAGCAGCCCCTGCGCGGCTGTCGCGTATACACATCTCCG
>NZ_RAWQ01000288.1:0-9999 GCF_003668965.1 Corallococcus sp. AB030 | reverse complement strand
TAACCAGTATTATTTTTATCAAATGCCGCGCCGCCCACCTGGATCTACACTTATGCGATCGTCGGCAGCGTCAGATGTCTATAAGAGACAGGGGCTCCTCCGGCTTCTCCTCGGGAGGCGGCGGGGGCGGGGGCTTCTGCGCCTCCACCATGACCAGCTCCACCGGCTTCTGGATGGACGCGAGCTTGCGGCCCTCCAGGGTGGAGAGGAACACGAAGGCCACCCCGTGCAGCGCGAGCGACACGAGGACGAACACGAGCAGGAACCGCGTGGAGCGGTCGCGCTGGGGCAGGGAAGAGGATTCGAGGACCGCCTGGCTCATCGTTGCGAAGCCTCGTCAGGGCGTGGCGGGCGCGGTCCGGGCAGGGCCAGCGTCCTTCTCGATGTTGAGGGCGAACTTCGCGATGCCCTGGCCCTTCACCACGTCGATGAGGCGCATCACGCGGCCGTAGGCGAGCGTCTGGTCCGCGCTGATGATGGCGCGCGTGTCCTTGTCCTTGGCCACGGCCTCCGTCACGCGGCGGGACAGGTCGGCTTCCGTCACCTCCGCGCCGTCGAAGTAGAGCTTGCCCTCCTTGTCGAGGACGACGTTCACCAGGCCCTGCACCGTCTCACCGCCATTGGCGGCGCGGGGCAGGTCCACCTCCACCGTCTCGCGGACGATGAAGTTCGCGGTGACCATGAAGATGATGAGCAGCACCAGCACCACGTCCACCAGCGGGGTGACGTTGATGCCTGAGATTTCCTCGTCGCTGTCGTTCGCGCCGCCGGCCATGGGCTAGTTGCCCCCCGCGGCGCCCGGCTTGCGCGCCTTCATGGCGCCCACGAGCGCGTGGCCCAGGGCGGTGGTGCGGCTGGTGAGCGTCTTCAGCTGGCGGTTGAAGATGTTGAAGGCGACGACGGCGGGGATGGCGACGGCGAGGCCCACGGCGGTGGCGACGAGCGCCTCCGAGATACCGGCCATCACCGTCTGCTGCATGGCGCCGCCCTTGGCGTTCATGGCGCCCAGGTCGTTGAAGGCCTTGATGATGCCGAGCACCGTGCCGAACAGGCCGATGAACGGGGCGTTGTTGCCCAACGTGCCCAGGATGGACAGGCCGCGCTCGTACTGGGGGCGCTCGCGGGCGACGGTGGACGCGATGACCTGCTCCACGGTGTCGGGGCCCTGCTGCGCGGAGGCCAGGGCCTCGCGGATGACGGAGGCCTCCATGCCCTTCTGGTTCTTCACTTCACCGGCCACGGCGTCGAACTCGCCGCGCGCCAGGCGGACCGCCAGGGCCTCCGAGTTGGCCAGCCGGTGGCGCGAGAAGTAGACGGCGCGCTCCAGCATCACCGCGATGGAGATGATGGACAGCGACACGAGCAGCCAGAGCACCCACTCGGCGCTGCCCAACGTCACCCCGAGCAGCTTGCTGCTCAACCATCCGAGTTCGGGTTGGGCCGCCTGGGCCAGGAGGAAGAAGGACGTCATGTGGGGAAAGCCCGGTTCAAGAGTGGGACCGCGTTAACGCGCGGCGCAGTCTCTTGTTCCCCCCAACTTAAAAGTCAAATGGAACGGGGTGGAGTTCACCCCGCTGTCGCGCGCCACTGGACGGGCGCGGCGAAACCAGGGCGCGGATGTCATATCCCAGGCACCGAGCGGGACGGGCGTCGGAGTGCCTGCCCGCCGGGTGGATGAGCGCGTTTTCAGGGTCGGCGGTTGGGGCTGGTGGTCTGCGCGGGGTCGCGCTCCACGACGGGGCCGAGGATGGAGTCGATGCGGCGCATGAGCTCCGCGTCGAGCTTCACGCCAGTGGCCTTCACGTTGTCGAGCACCTGCTCCGGCTTGGACGCGCCGATGATGGCGGAGGAGACGCTCTTGTTCTGGAGCACCCAGGCGATGGAGAGCTGCGCCATCGACAGGCCTGCTTCCTGGGCCAGCGGCTTGAGCTGCTGGACGCGGGTGAGCACGTCGTCGGTCATGAAGCTGGTCATGAACTGCGAGCCCGGGGTGGCGGCGCGGGTGTCCGCGGGCGGGGGCTTGCCGGGGAGGTACTTGCCGCTGAGCACGCCCTTGGCCATGGGGGACCAGACAATCTGGCCCAGGCCTTCGGCGTCGGAGGTGGGGATGACCTTGGACTCGATGACCCGCCAGAGCATGGAGTACTGGGGCTGGTTGGAGATGAAGGGCACGCGCAGTTCGCGGGCGAGCTTCGCACCGGCGGCGATCTGCTCGGCGGTCCATTCGGAGACGCCGATGTAGAGCGCCTTGCCCTGGCGGACGATGTCCGCGAACGCGAGCATGGTCTCTTCCAGGGGCGTCTCCGCGTCGAAGCGGTGGGCCTGGTAGAGGTCCACGTAGTCCGTCTGGAGACGGCGCAGGGAGCCGTGGATGGACTCGATGATGTGCTTGCGCGACAGGCCGCGGTCGTTCTGGCCGGGGCCGGTGGGCCAGTAGACCTTGGTGAACAGCTCATAGCCTTCACGGCGCTGGCCCTTGAGGGCGCGGCCGAGCACGGCCTCGGCCTTGGTGCCGGCGTAGACGTCGGCGGTGTCGAAGGTGGTGATGCCCGTGTCGAGCGCCGCCTTCACGCACGCGATGGCGGCGTCCTCCTCCACCTGGGAGCCGTGGGTGAGCCAGTTGCCGAAGGAGATTTCGCTGACCTTCAGACCGCTGCGACCAAGGAATCGGAAGTTCATAGGGGGCGGCACACTAACCGCCGCCTTTGGAGGTCCGCTCGGGTTTCGCGGTTTCTCGACAGCTGGAGTCGGACGGGCGACCGTCCACGGCGGGATTCGACCGTTCCCGGGCGTCGCTTGTGAACGGTGGGCTGGGTGTCCGACACTGGCTTCCACGCATGGCCGCCAGTGACGAACGCCGCTTCCAGTCTCTCGTGCTCGCGCCCATCCGGCGCGTGCAGCGGCGGCTCAACGTGGTCGCCTGGAGTGGTGCGGGCATCGCTCCTCTCTGGGCCATGGCCACCGCTTGCGTGCTGTCACGGTTGCTGCTGCGCGACCTGGCTGTCTGGGCCGTGCCTCCGCTCGTCATCGCGGGGCTGGCGTGGTGGTTCGTTCGCGCCCGGTCTCGCGGCGTGTCGCTGGAGTACGCGGCGGTGCTCGCGGACCGCTCCGCCAACGCTGGTGGCCTGCTGCTCACGCGGCTGGAGCGCCCCGTTGGTGAGTGGGAGCTGAGCCTCAACCAGTTCGCTCAGCAGGTGAAGCCTCCAGAGGTCCCGTGGCGCCGGCCCGTGGGGGCGTTGTTGGGTGCGCTCCTGTTCCTCGCAGTGGGGTTCCTCGTTCCGCTTCCGGCGTTGCGCACGTCGAACATCAACGCCGCCGCCGCGACCCAGGTCGCCGCCGTGCAGGCGCAGGCCGAGGCTTTGGCCCGTGAGGAGCCCCTGGGCCCCGATGTCGAGGAGGAACTGCGCCGGTTGTCGGAAGAAGTCGCGCAGGGCCGCTTCGACTCCGCGGATTGGGAAGCCGCGGATGCCCTGGAGCAGCGGCTCGCTGAACGCGCCTCCGAGGCCGCCGCCGAGCTCAACCGCGCCTCCGAGGCCGCCGCTGAACTGGAGGACGCGCTCGCCGCCGCTGGGAGTGCCGAGACCGCCACCCGTGAGCGTGAGTCACTGGAGCAGGCCCTGATGGCGCTCGATGCGCGCGCCAGCGGGAACCCCGAGGACTCCGCCGCCGGTGATCAGGAGGCTCCCGCGTCCGAGCAGAACTCGCAGGGGCAGGGCGCGGATGGACAGAACAGGGGTGATCAGCAGGGCGGCGACAAGCAGGGCTCCGGCGACCCGTCGTCCCGCGAGGCCCAGGCCCGTGCTTCCGCTCGCGCCCAGGCCTCTGGCTCTCCGGATCAGATCGCTGACCTGCGCCGCACACTGGAGCGGCGGCAGCAGTCGCTGGCCCAGCGCTTTGGAGAGGAAAACGCCTCACAAGGGAACCGCGGCGCCCAGGCCCGGCGTCCCACCCGGCGTCAGCAGTCCGGACAGGGACAGAAGGGCCAGGGCCAGAAGGGGCAAGGCCAGGGTCAGGAGGGGCAGGGCGAAGGTGACGGTGAAGAGGGCGACGGCGAGGGCCAGCAGGGCAATCAGCACGCGAGCCGGAACACGCGGCAGGGCAAGGGCGAGGGCGCGGGCGTGAGCCGGGGCGGGGAGAGCCAGCCGGTCGTCTTCGGCGGCGAGGCGGAGATGGATCCGAACCGGCTCGCGTTCCAGCCGCTGCCGGATGGCAATGGCGGCGATGCGGAAGAGTTGTGGGGCCTTCGCGCAGCGGATCCGCAGGCCCGCACGGGGCAGGCGGGGCCGTCCAGCGCGAAGGGCACGGGCGCGAAGGGCGATGCGACGGCGGGACCGACCTCCGGTCCGCTGCTGCCTCGCAACCGCGACCTGGTGAAGCGGTACTTCGGTGGTCCGTAGTCCAGAAGGGGGAAACGACGTGGCAGCGGAGCTTCTGAGTCCCGCCGAAGCGCAGGGCGCGGCGGACGTGGCGTCCCGGCTCAAGTCCGGGCTCAACCAGGTGATGCTCGACCAGGAGACGGTCGTCGAGCAGGTCGTGACAGCGGTGCTCGCCCGGGGCCACGTGCTCCTGGAGGGCCTGCCCGGCCTGGGCAAGACGGAGCTGTGCAAGGCCCTGGCGCGGCTGCTGGCGCTGCCCTTCCGCCGCATCCAGTTCACCCCCGACCTGCTGCCCGGCGACATCACCGGCACCTACGTGCTGGAGGGCGAATCGCGCCGCGACTTCGTCTTCCGCGAGGGCCCGCTCTTCGCGAGTCTCGTCCTCGCGGATGAAATCAACCGCTCCAGCCCCAAGACGCAGTCCGCGCTGCTGGAGGCCATGCAGGAGCGGTCCGTGACGGTGCTGGGCCAGACGCGGCCCTTGCCCGACCCCTTCTTCGTGCTCGCCACGCAGAACCCCATCGAGCTCGAAGGCACGTACCCGCTGCCCGAAGCGCAGCTGGACCGCTTCCTCTTCCGCATCCTCGTGCCGCCCGTGGGCGCCAAGACGCTGCGCACCCTGCTCACCACGCGCGTGCGCGGCGCGCCTCCCTCGCAGGAGCCGGTGCTGGACGCGGAAGGCCTGTCGCGCCTGTTCGCCGCCGTGGACCGCGTGCACCTGCCCGGCCCGGTGGCGGACTTCATCGGCCGGCTGGTGGAGGCGTCCGACCCGCGCCAGCCCTCCGCTCCGGAACCCGTGCGCCGCTTCGTGCGCTTCGGCGCGAGTCCCCGCGCGGCGCTGGCCCTGGCCGCCGCGGGCCGTGCGCGCGCGCTGCTCGATGGCCGGCCCAACGTGGGCTTCGACGACGTGGTGGCCGCCGCGCCCGCCGCCCTCAACCACCGCCTGGTGCTGGCCTACGAGGCGTCGCTGGAGAAGGTGACCGCGCCGGACGTGGTGCGCGAGCTGCTCAAGGCCACCCCCGAGGTGCCGCGTGGCTAGCCGCGCGTCCTGGGCCTTCGCCCTGTGCCTGGGGGTCCTGCTCTGGACGGGCCTGCCGGGTGTCCCCGGTGGGGCGGTGGCGTTCGCGACCCCACCGGTGGCGGTGGCGGAGGCAGTGGATGAGAAGGGGCCCCAGGGCAGCGGCTACCGCGAGGTGGTGGAGACGGCGGAGTCCTTCCCCCAAGCGGGGGAGCTCGGCGAGGGGGACCTCAAGGCCACCGTGCGCACCGCCACGCTGGTGCCAAGCCGGGGGTACACCCCCATCCAGGTGACGGTGCAGAACACAGGGGCACAGCCGCGTCCGGTGCGCCTGGTCATCCGCTCGCCGCAAGGCCGCGTCACGGAGCGCTCGTTGGAACTGGGCCCTCGCGAGCGGATTGTCACCTGGCTCCTGATGCCCGCTGACCTGCAGACGGGACAGCTGTCCATGGAATCTCCCGGGCTGTATCCCAGCTCCAAGGGCTTCTACCTGGATGGCTACCGGGGCTCGCGCGTGATGGTGCTGGGCGACGTGAAGGCCTTCGAACAGGCCACCGGCTTGAGCCGCTCGCAGGAGAACATGGAGCCGCTCGTCGCCGCGCGCTTCGTGGAGCCGCGCACCGCGCCGCGCGAGCTGGCGGCCTACGCGGGCTACGACGCGGTGCTGGTGGCGGTGCCGGCGGACCAGGTGCCCGACGACGTCTGGGCAGTGCTGGAGACGTTCGCCGTGACCGGCGGCAGGCTGGTGCTGGATCAGCCCCCCGCGAATCCGCGCCTGCGCTTCCCGCTGCTCCAGGATGAGAAGGCGGAGCTGTCGCCCTACGGCTTCGGCTCCGTGCGCCAGTTCCGCGCCTGCCGGACGCGGGTGCCGGGCTGCGGCTTCAGCCTCTGGGAGGACACGGAGCGGTCGTCGGCCGTGGTGGTGCCCGCGGGCCCGCCGCCCCGCTGGGAGCGCCACGACCTGCTCAGCGATGGGCGCTTGCCGCTGCTGTTGAGTGCCCGCGCGCCCGTGGGCCGCTTCCTGCTGCTCATCTTCCTCTTCGTGCTCGCGGTGGGGCCTGGCGGGTGGATGCTCGCGCGGCGCAAGGGGCCGCTGGCGGTGCTCATCGCCGTGCCCACGTTGGCGGTCCTCACGAGCTTGGGGCTGGTGGCGTGGTCCGTGCTGGTGGATGGCTTCAGCCTGCACGCCGCGCGCTACAGCCTCACGCTGCTGGACCGCGAGCGGTCCCGCGCGGTGACGGTGGGGCTCAACGCCTGGTACGCGAACCTGGCGGAAGAGAGCGTGCGCATGCCCGCCTCCAGCGTGCTGCTGGCCCCGGAGTCCCCCGAGGATCCGCCGCGCCTCCTGGACTGGACGAACGGGCTGGTGGTGAAGAACAGCTTCCTGCCTTCGCGCAGCTACCGCGAGTGGGGCGAGGTCGCCGTGGTCCCCTCGCGCGCGCGGCTGACGGCGCACAAGACCGACGGTGGCGTGCGGGTGCAGAACGCGCTGGGGGCTCCGCTGAAGGGCGGCACGTTGAAGCTGGACGGCCAGCGCTATGTCCTGCCGGAGCTGGCGGACGGCGCGGAGGGGCTGGCCCCGCCGGAGGAGGCGGAGGCCGGGGACGCGGACCTGCTGGGCCTGGAGCACGAGCCACGCATGCGCTTCCAGGACGCGGTGGCGCCCCTGATTCAGGAACTGGAGGACGGAACGTTCGTGGCGCGGCTGGGCGGGCGTGGCTTCACGCCCACGGCGGCGCTGGACGTGGAGCTGGAGGCCGCGCTGCACGTGGTGCGCGGCCAGGTCGAGGAGGCACGACGATGAGCCTGCTGGAGGTGAAGGGGCTGCGGCGCGACTACGGAGCGCTGCGCGCGGTGGACGACGTGTCGTTCACGCTGGAGGCCGGCGGCATCCTGGGCTTCATCGGGCCCAACGGCGCGGGCAAGAGCACCACGCTGCGCATCCTGGCCACGCTGGACGTGCCCACCGCGGGCACGGTGCTGCTGGACGGCACGTCGCTGGTGGACGCGCCGGACCGGGCCCGGCCGCTGTTGGGCTACATGCCGGACCGCTACGGCACCTACGACGACGTCACCGTGAGGGAGTTCCTGGACTTCTTCGCGCGCGCATACGGACTGAAGGGCGCGCAGCGCAAGCAGCGGGTGGACTCGGTGATGGAGTTCACGGGGCTGGGGCCGCTCTCGCACAAGCTCACCACGGAGCTGTCCAAGGGCATGCGCCAGCGCGTGGCTCTGGGGCGCACGCTGCTCCACGACCCTCGGCTGCTGCTCCTGGACGAGCCGGCGGACGGATTGGATCCACGCGCGCGCATCGAGCTGCGGGAGCTGCTGCGCGCGCTGGCGGATCAGGGCAAGGCGGTCATCATCTCCAGCCACATCCTCACGGAGCTGGCGGAGATCTGCGACAGCTGCGTCATCATCGAGCAGGGGCGCCTGCTGGCCCAGGGCAAGGTGGAGGACCTGCTGCGCCAGAGCGCGGGCCCGTCCCGCGTGATGGAGCTGACGGTGCGGCTGGCGGCGCAGGGCGACGAGGCCGAGGCGCTGTGGTCTCGCACGGAGCGCACGCTGCTGGAGCAGCCGCGCGTGAAGGACGTGGCTCGCGAGGGCGGCGCGCTGCGCGTACGGCTGGAGCTGGAGGCGGACGCGGGGCCGGCGCAGACGGAAGCGGCCGCGGCGGCGCTGCTCGCGGCGCTGGTGTCGCAGGGGCTGCCGGTGTGCGCGTTCAGCCCGCGCGAGCGCAACCTCGAGGACGCGTTCATGACGGTGACGAAGGGGAGGGTGGCGTGAGCACGCAAGCAAGTCCCGCGTCGGGCGCGGCCGAGTCCGCCCCCTCGCCGGGGGTTCCCGCCGCGGTGTCCGACCGTTGGGAGAAGTGGGGCGACCGGCTCAACCCGCTGGTGGTGAAGGAGGTGCGGCAGGGGCTGCGCACGCGCGTCTTCTGGGTGAGCTTCGGGCTGCTGCTCGCGGCGTGCCTGGTGCTGTCGCTCATCGCGTTCGCGAACACGCACGACAGCACGTACACGCGCGAGGGGCGGTCGTACTTCTTCTCCTTCTTCGTGTGCCTGGCGCTGGTGCACTTCGGCCTCATCCCCTTCAACGCGTACCGTTCGCTGGCGCGCGAGCGCGAGGACGAGACGTGGTCGCTGCTGCTGCTCACGGGGCTGGGACCCCGGCGCATCCTGCGCGGCAAGGTGGCGTCCTTCCTGGTGCAGGCGGTGCTGTACGCGTCAGCGGTGGGGCCGTTCCTGCTGTTCAGCTACTTCCTCAACGGCATCGACCTGCCCACCATCCTGATGGTGCTGATGTTGGGCGGGGCGTGGATGGTGTTCCTCACGCTCGTGTCGGTGTGCGCGGCGACGGTGGCGGACAGCCGGATGGGACGGGCCGCGGTGCGGTTCGCGCTGGTAGCCGTGCTGGTGGTGACGTTCTTCCAGGCGCTGACGTTCGCCTTCGTGGTGACGAATGAGCGGGGCAGCGGGTTTTCGTTCGACCGGAACTTCTTCCTGGGGCTGGGCGCGGTGTTCTGGCTCCTCGTGTCGGACGGGTGGCTGGTGTTCGAGACGGCGGTGGCGCGGCTGTCGCTCGTGACGGAGAACTACACGCGCCATCCCCGGCGGGCGTTGGTGGTGCAGGTGTTCCTGACGTTCGTGGGGATGACGGCGGTGTGGTGGCTCATGGACCGGGAGGAGGACATCCCCGGGGTGATGGGCATCCTCGGAGGTCTGCACCTCATCTTCGCCACCCTCTTCATGGCGACGGATGTGGACGGGCAGTCGCGGCCGCTGCGCGCGGGCACCCGGGCGTGGACGCTGTTCAGGCCTGGGGCGCTGCGCGGCTTCCGGCTGTCGGTGCTGCTGCTCGTGGGGTGGGCGGTGGGGTGCGCGGTGCTGGTGTGGCTGGCGTCGGATGGCTCGAAGGGGAGCATGCGGTTGGCGATGTCACAGGGGGCGCTGGCGCTCTACGGGGTGCTGTACCTGTCGGTGGCGCTGCTGTTGGGGCGGATGCCGCGCTCGGGGCGATTCGCGTCGCCGGTGTCGGTGCGGTTGCTCTACGTCCTGGTGGGAATCCTGGGGGCCGGCGTGCCGCCACTGCTGGCGGTGTTCCTGGACCTGGAGGGGCGTGATGAGCTGCTCAACCTGCTCAACCCGATCCTGGGGACGCTGAACTTCGGCAAGTACGACTACAGCGACCCCAGTGGTCTCAAGATGCCGCCGGAGCTGCTCCTGTGCGTGGCGCTGGTGGCGTTCCTGGCGGCGTTCGCCGCGGACCGGGTGCTCGCCGAGCGCGAGCGGCGGGCCCACGAGCAGTGAGCGCGATGTTGGATGAGGCGGAGGTGGCGCGCCTGGCGCCGGGGTTGAGCCTGGCGCTGCCGCGCCTGCCGCAGCGGGGACGGGTGGGCGAGGTGCGTGCCACGTCCGCGGGCAGCGCGATGGAGCTGCACGACTTCCGCGCGTACCAGCCGGGGGATGACCTGCGGCAGCTGGACTGGAACGCCGTGGCGCGCACGGGGGAGCTGGTGCTGCGCGTGCGCCAGGACGAGGTGTCGCCGCGCGTGGAGGTGCTGCTGGACGGTTCACGCAGCATGGGGCTGTCGCCGCGCAAGGC
>NZ_RAWQ01000287.1:0-10128 GCF_003668965.1 Corallococcus sp. AB030 | reverse complement strand
ACCCCACCCCGCGCCAGCCCCCGGTATGCCCGCGCCAGCTCGCGCAGCGTCACGTCCCCGTTGCCCAGCACGATGCCCACGCCGTAGTGCGACGCGCTCTCCTTGAGGCTCTGGAAGCCCGCCTCGCGCAGCACGCGCAGCACCTGCTCCGGCCCCAGCGCGTCCGCCACCCGCACCGCCGGGATGTTGTAGCTGGACGCCAGCGCAGCCCGCAGCCGCACCGGGCCGTGCGCGCGCCGGTCGTAGTTCTTCGGCACGTACGCGCCACCCGGCGTCGCCAGGTGCACCTCCACGTCCGCGAGCACGCTCGACGGCGTGAAGCCCTTGCTCAGCGCCAGCCCGTACGCGAACGGCTTGAGCGCCGACCCCGGCTGCCGCAGCGAACGCACGCCGTCGTTCTGCCCGCCCTTCTCCTCGTCCAGGAAGTCCGAGGACCCCACGTACGCGAGCACCTCGCCCGAAGCATTGTCGATGACGATGGCTGCCGCCTCGCCCACGCGCCGGTGCGCCAGGCCCCGCAGCTCCTCCGTGATGGCCTTCTCCACCGCCGCCTGGAGCGCAGGGTCGATGGTCGTCTCGATGCGCGACGCCCGGTCCAGGCCCAGCTCCGGCAGCCGCTGGAGCAGCGCCGTCGTCAGGTGCGGCACCTCGAACACGCGCTCCGGAGGCACCAGATCCAGCGGCGTCTCCTCCGCCAGCCGCGCCTCCTCCTTCGTCAGGAAGCCCTCCACCACCATGCGCGACAGCACATCGCGCATCCCGGCCATGGCCATCTCCGGCCGCCGGTATGGATCCCTCCGAGCGGGCGACCGAGCCATCCCCGCGAGCAGCGCCGCCTGCCCCGCCGACAGCCGCTCCGCCGGCCGCCCGAAGTACCGCCGCGCCGCCGCCTCCACGCCGAACGTGGAGTTCCCCAGCGGCACGCGGTCCAGGTACTCCAGCAGCACCTGCTCCTTGGGCAGGTGCGCCGTCAGCCGCAGCGCCCACAGCGCCTCGCCGGCCTTGCCCCACCACGAGCGCTCCCGAGGCACCAGCCTGCGCGCCAGCTGCTGCGGAATCGTGGACGCGCCGGACACGATGCGCCCGGCGGACACGTTGTCTCGCGCCGCCCGGGCCACCGCCACCACGTCCACGCCCGGATGCCACGTGAAGCGTTGATCCTCCGCGGCGATGAACGCCTGCCGCACCTTCGGAGGGATGCGTCCCTCCGGAAGGCCCACACTGCGTCCGTCCTCGCGGGAGAGCACCTCGCGCAGGGCGTGGCCCGTGCGGTCGGTGAGCACCAGCGAGGACAGCGCCTCGCGGGACAACAACGTCCCCGGCAGGGGCCACGCGATGAAGCCCGCGCAGCCCACCACCAGGAGCGCCGCCAGTACCGCCACGGCGCGCACCGTCCCGCGAAGCGTGAGGCGCTTCATCACTTCGAAGCGACCTCGTCCGGCATCAGCACCGGGAAGCGCCCACCCTCGGAGCGGCCGAACACCTCCGGCGCGTACATCTCCTCCGCGTGCGCGGGCTTGAGCAGGAAGTCACCCGGCGTCGTGGCCCGGGCGACGAAGGTCGCCACGTGCACGCCAGGGGGCAGCTCGTCGGCGAAGAACACCACGCGGTCATCCCGCATCTCCGTGTGGTTGAACGGCGACCAGAACCGAGTCGCCCAGACGTTCTCGGACTCGTCCGTCTCCGACAGGTCCTCTTCGCTCTCGTACTCGTAGCCCTCGCCGGGGCCCTCCTCCTGACCGGAGCCCGCGGGGCCTGGCAGCCGCGCCGTGCTGGCCAGCGACGTGTCCACTGGCTCCAGGCCCGCGGGCAGCGGCACGTCCACCGCCACGAAGTTGCGCCGCATGGGCGTGGCCACGCGCACGCGCACTCGCACCAGCTCGCCCGCGCGCGCCGCCTTCGCCTGGCCGCCGCCCGTGTACGGCTCGAACCAGCGCTGGACGATGATGCCCCGGTCCATGGGGTCCACCGGCAGCTGCGCCGGTGCGTAGCGCAGCAGCGCCCCGTAGTAGAGGTTGCCCGTGCCGTTCACCCCGAAGGTGAGCGGCTGCGCCTTGTCCGCCGGGCCCAGCTTCTCCACCGGCACCTGCACCGTCTTCACGCCCATGTCGCGGTCCTTGAAGTCGGCGGAGGCAATCACCTGCCCGCCCAGCTTCACCACCGCCTCGAAGGACGGCGCGGCCGTCTCCTTGCGGCGCACCACCTCCGACAGCGCCATCAGCGTGAAGGCCGCCTCCTGCGTGTTGCGGAAGCGCCCATCACTCTCGCGCGCGGACGCCAGGTAGCGCCCCATCTTCGACACGTAGGGGTGGTCCGGCTGCACGTCCACCAGCGTCTGGAGCACCAGCGCCGTGGTGCGCGTGTCGGAGGACCAGAGCGGCGCGTACGTCTTCGCGTCCGTCTCCTGGAAGTGCACGCCCGCCGCGGACTCCTGGGCCTTGTTGAGCAGCTCCTGGAGCAGCTTCTGGCCCTGCGCGCGGTTGCCCCTCCCCACGAAGATGGCGTCCGTCAGCATCGCCTGCGCGAAGAGCGGCAGCTTCTGCCGCTGCTCGAACAGCTCGTTGTAGTACGACGGCCGCGGCGCCCCCATGCGAGACAGCGTGTAGAGCGCGAAGACCCGCGTCTCCAGGCCCGGCGCGTTGCAGCCGTACGCGCACTGCGTGCACACGCCCGCCGCCACCTTGTCCGCCAGGTACTTCTTCGCCTTGTCGAGGACGGCAGCCTCCACCGGGTAGCCCACCTCCTTCGCGCGCGCCAACGCCAGCGTCGCGTACGCGGACGCATACGGCGAGGAGCACTCACTGGAGGCCCAGAAGCGGAAGCCACCGTCGTGGTTCTGGAGCGCCTGGATCTTGCGCACCGTCGCCGTCACCACCGTGTCCGGATCCAACGTGCCCTGCGTCTTCAGCGCGTCCTCGCTGAGGAAGCCGCGCACGAACGCCTGCTTCTGCTCATCCGAACCACCGGTCCACGCCACGCCGAACTTGCCGGACAGCTCGCGCAGCGCGACGAACGGCACCAGCCGCGACGACATCTGCTCCAGGCAGCCGTAGGGGTAGTCCACCAGCTGGTTCATCGACTCGTCGAACCCGCCCATCACCGTGGAGGACATCGTCAGCGAGAGGCCGCCCATGCCCGGGCGCACGCCGCCCGGCGGCTTGAGCCCCTCCACGCGCTCGCTGGTGGTATCGCCGTAGACCGCCACCGCCTCCATGCCCACGGGCAGCTGCACGGGGATCTTCTGCTCCACCGCGTCCGTCTCACCGCCACCGGCGACGGCGAAGCGCAGCACCGCGGTGCCCGGCTGCTCGGCCACGAAGGTGAAGCGCACCTCGCGGGCCTTGCCGTCCAGTTGCACCGTCTTCTCCGAGGGCCCCTCCACGCGCACGCCCGTGAGCTGCGCGGTGACCTTGGCCTCCTTGATGGCCGGGTTGGTGGTGTGGATGACCACGCCCGCCTCCGCCTTGTCGCCCACGCGCACCAGCCGGGGCAGCGCCGGCAGCGCCAGCAGCGGCTTGGCCACCTGCACCTTGCTCTCGCCCACGCCGAAGCGGTCCGCGTCCGTCACGGCCACCGCCATGATGCGGAAGGTGGTCAGGTTGTCCGGCAGCGTGAACTCCACCTTCGCCATGCCCTGGTCGTCCGTCTCCACCGACTGGAACACCGCCGTCGTCTTGAAGTTGGACCGGATGCCGGAGCCCGTCGTGTCGGAGCCACCAGAGCCGCCCGGCCGCGAGCCCTTCTCGCCGTACAGCTTGCGCAGCACCAGGTGGATGAGCGGCTCGCCGATGCGCACCGACAGGCCGCGCTCCTGGAACATCGCGTCCAGCGGATCCGGGGCCTTGTAGCCCGTCAACCGCAGCACGCCTTCGTCCACGGCCCAGAGCGTGACTTCGGACTTCGTGCCCTTGCCCGTCGAGTCCTTCACCGCGACGTCCACCGTCACCTTGTCGCGCGGGCGCTTCTCCGGCGCGTCCGGCGTCAGCGCCACCGACAGGCGCTTGGCCTTCTTCTCCACCTTCAGCTGCGTGTAGCCCACGCGAACCGCGGGGCGGCCCGGGTCGTCACCGGACTCGATGCCCTTGGCCGCCTCCACGCGGCCGCGCACCAGCACCACGCCCACGAAGACGTTGGGGATGGCGCCCTCACCCAGCGGGACGTCCAGCGCGGTGGCGCTGCCCTTGAGCTTCACGCGGCGCACGCTGAGCACGCCCTCGCGCTCCACCGTGAGGATGGCGTCCGCCTGCGGGTACGGGCTCTTCACGAGAATCTTCGCGGTGTCGCCCACGTCGTACAGCTGCTTGTCCGCCACCAGGTCGATGCGGTCCGTGTCGTTGCGCTGCCAGGACACCCAGCCGGAGCCGGTGACGTAGAGCGAGTCACGCGTCGTCGCCTTGCGGCCCTTCGCGTCCGTGGCCACCGCCTCCATCACGTAGAGGCCGGGCTCGGCCGGGGTGAACTTGCACGGCTGCGGCGTCGCCGCGCTCTTCACCGAGCACTTCGCCGCCTCCGTCTCCACCGGCTCCGTGACGGTGAACCACTGGCCGCCATCGCCCTTCTTGCGGATGGACTTCCACTCGCGGCGCTTGATGTTCACGTCCACCGCGACGCCGTCCTGGCGCTTGCCCTCGGGCGACACGGCGACCAGCTCCAGGGCCACCTCCTTGCCGGCCTCCGCGAAGCCGGTGGAGAGCGTGCGCAGGCCCGCGTAGACGTCCGCGGGGTGCACGATGATGAGGTTGCGGTTGGCGACGCGCTGGCGGTTGACGTCCTCCACCTCCGCCTCCAGCGTGTACTCCCACGTCTTGCCACCGGGCGCGTCCGCGGAGCCGACCGCCAGCGCCAGCTGGCCCTGCGCGTCCGTGCGGCCGTCACCGGAGCCGAACGATTCGCTGCTGTGCTCCGGCTGATCATCGTCCCACCACCAGGTGTTCACCCCGAAGGTGAAGGCTTCATTGCCCGGGGGCGTGAAGAAGGAGCTCACACGCTGCACGCTCCAGCGCACCTGCGCGTCGCCCATGGCGCCGCCGAACAGGTAGCGCGCGTCCACGCGGGCGGTGAGCGGCTCGCCGGCCGCGACGTCCTTCTTCGGCACCGCCACGTCCACGCGAAACTGCGGCGCGCGGTACTCCTCCACGCGGAAGGTGCCGCCGTAGCTCAGCGTCTCGCCTCCGACCTTCAGCTTCGCCGCCACGTCGTAGTAGCCGAGCGGCATGTCCTTGCCCAGCTTGAGGTCCGCGCGGAAGGTGCCGTACTTCGTGACGGTGGCCTCCGTCTGGAAGACCTTCTCGCCGCGCGAGCTGGTCACCGTCACCTGCGCCTTCGCGTTCGCGGGCGGCGACTTGAGCACGCCCAGGCGGCGGTAGCGCGCCACGCCCTTGAGCATCACGTCGTCACCGGGGCGGTAGATGCCACGGTCGGCGAACACGAAGCCCAGGCTGTCCGGGACGCGTCCCTCCCACGCGCTCTGCAGCGAGAACGCACCGGGCGACATGCCGCCTTCCCACGTGGACAGCGTCACGCCGATGTCCGTGTCCTTCACCGCGGACACCATGGCCCAGGGCGTGTTCCAGGTGGACTCGTCCTTGGGCTTGAGCAGCTCCGACAAGCCCGGCACCTTCGCCAGGCCGTTGGCGTCCGTCGTCCCCGTCCAGTGCTCCGTGCCCTGCTTGTCCCAGAGCGTGAGCTGCGCGTCCGGCACCGGAGCGCCCGTCGCCAGCGACGTCACCCACACCACACCGGAGGCGGCGCCCAGCTTCGCGTGCACCGCCAGGTCCGTCACCTGCCCGATGACCCGGCGCGGATACTTCTGCTTGAGCGACGGCGCATCCAGCCGCGCGAGGAACAGGCCCGTCTTCGCCCCGTTGAACGCCGGGCGCAGGTCGAGCGGCGAGGTGCGCTCCAGGTTGCGCGCGGCCTTCGTGTCCACCGTCGTGCGGTAGGGCTCCGAGGACGGCCACTCGTTGGTGTCGATGAACCGCGCGAGCTCGGCGGGGGACAGCGACCACACCTCCGCCAGCACCTCCGGAACGTTGGTCGTCACCAGCGGGATGGAGCCGTCACCCGACGCCTCCACCAGCGCTTCGCGAGAGCCGGAGTCGAAGGACGGCTCCACGTCCGACAGCTTCACCTGGCCCTGGAAGGCCGGGCCCGTCTGGCCGAAGAGGTCCTTGTACCCTTCCGCGACCTTGATCTTGTACGTGGTGCCGGGGCGGTAGCGGCCGGGCAGCGACACGTAGGGGTTCTTCAGCTCCCCGCCCGACCACGGCATCTGCGTCTGCACGCGCTCCCAGTCGATCTCCGCCTTCGGCTCCAGAGTCACCTTGCCCTTGAGCGAGGCCACATCCAGCTCATTGGACGTGAAGAGGATGAGCGGGCCGTAGGAGCACTGCTCCTCGCCCCAGGTGAACACGCACGCGCCCGCGGACTCCACCTTGAGCGCGCCATAGGTGGCGTAGGCGTAGCGCACCGCCTCGCCCATGGGCAGCGGGCCATCCGTGCCCGTCAGCTCACCGTCCACCACCAGGGTGAACTGCGTCCCCGAGGGCAGCTTCTGCGCGGGCTTCAGCTCGTACTTCACGCGGCGGTCCTGCGACTTGCGCGCCGGGCCGCTGCCCACCTGCACTTCCTTCACGTCCGCGAGCGGCGTCGTCTTCACCAGCGTGAGCGGCACGGGCGCGCCGGTCGCGGGCTCCAGGCGCGCGTGCTGCGCCAGGTCCTTCACGGCCTGGTTGAAGGTCAGCGTGAAGACCTGCTCCGGCTGCAGCCAGCGGAACTCCGACTCCGGCTGCGCGGTCTGGAGCGAGGGGCGCTGCGTCTCGAACTGGAAGGTGTACGGCTGCGCCAGCGCGGTGCCGTCCATGGCCTTGAGGCCCGCGGGCACCGTCACCGTGTACTGCGTCCCCATCTTCGCGGGAGCGCTCGGCACGAACTCCACGCTCGCGGAGCCCAGCCAGCGCCACTCACCTTCCAGCGCGGGGGCGATGGTCGCGGGGGCCGCCAGGCCACGCTCCGCGGCGACCGAGCCCAGGGCGATCATCGGCTTGGTGAAGGTGATGGTCGGCCGGGCGCTTCCGTAGACCTGGCCCGTCGGCCGCGCGGCCGCGATGGAGAGCGGGCCTTGCGACGCGGCGTCCTCCGCGTCGATCTTCAGCGCGGGAGGCTCGGGCAACGGCTCGACGGCGAGGCCAGGGGACTTCGAGGACGGAGTCGGCGCGGTGCCGGTCTCCGGGGGGCCGCCCTTCGAGTCCTTGTCGCCGCAGGAACACGCGGTGGCGACGACGAGGCAGAGGGCCAGCAGAGAGAGTCTGCGCATGATGGGGCTCACGAAGTTCCAGGGCGGGCACTCGTGGCTGTCCCCCCTGAAAAATGACGCGAGCACCGTACCATGGGGCACCCCGCCCCGCTGTCACTCCCGCGTCATCCAGTGAGTCGCGGATCCGAGCCTCGGATTCCGAGTGTTTGAGAGTCACGGCCCGGGCCTGGAACGCGTCCGTAACGCGGCCGGACATCCATCACCGGAGGGCCGTCCGCGAGCACGGAGGTGGGGGCGAAGGCCCGGGCGACGGACACGACACAGCCGCCCAGCAGCTTGCGCAGGTGGGACTTCGGACGGCGAGGGGATGACGCCATGGGTGCCTCCGGCCGGATGGGGAGACACCAAGGTGGAAGGGGCGAGGCGGCCGGGCCATCGCACCGGTGCGCAGCGCCCCTTCGTTCACTGGACACTGGTGAGCCGTCAGCCGCCGTGGAGCAGCGTGGCGCCCGCTCCGAGCCCCAGCAGGAAGGCCACGATGACGAGCAGCATCACCCAGCGCACGGCGACGCCGGTGGTGCGCGGTGCCTGCTGCCCGACGGTGGCGCGCGCGGGCGCGGATTCGTCCGGCACGAGGATGCGGACCTGGATGGCGGCGGTGCGCAGCACTTCGTCCACGTCGGTGAGGAACTTCTCGTATTCCTCCGGGGCCAGCTCCAGCGGAGTGCCGTGCTGGAACTCGTAGCGCCTGGCCACGGCCTCGTGGTTGCGCAGCGAGGCTTGTCCCTTGGCCACGTCCACCCAGCCCGCGACGAGCGCGGGGGCGGTCCCCTTGCGGTCCACGAGCGAGATGGCCTGACGGGCCTGCTTGCCGCCCGCGGTGCTGGGGCCCTCGGGTTCGTCCACGCGGAGGATGCGGTGCGGGGAGCGGCCGTAGATCTTGTGCTGGAGCTCGCCCTTGAGGCGCTCCGCGAGCAGCGCGGAGTGTGTGGCGAACATCGTGCGCAGCTCGGGCGTCGCTTCGGACTGGTTCGCCGCCTGCGCGGAGGGAAGCGGCGCGAAGATCATCGGCTCCGGCCGGCTGGCCTTGCGCGGAGGCGCGGAAGAACTTCCGTCCAGTTCTGCGCCATGGCCCGCGCGGATGATCTCCGGCAGCTCGAAGCTCTCCTCCTGCTTCGCGCCGTCACGGCCCAGGCGGGCGATTTCTGGCAGGCCCTGCCCTTCTTCGCGAGCACCGCCACGAGCGGCGCCTGCTCCGCGGGGAGGACGCGCGATCTCCGGAAGGCCCTGCCCTTCTTCGCGCGTGCCACCACGGCTGGAGCGTGCGTTCTCAGGAATGCCCTGGCCATCATCACGAGCACCGCCGCGTGAAGGACGGACGATCTCCGGAAGGTCGTGCCCCTCTTCGCGAGTCACCGCACGCCCCGGACGCACGGCCTCTGAAGCGCCCTGCCCGTTCTCGCGTGCACCGCCACGAGGTGGGCGCCCGCCCTCTCCCGCGCGCCCCTGCCTGCCACCATCCCCGTCACGCGAAGGGCGAGCGACGGTCTCCGGAGCGGCAAACGCGGCGGCGTCCTCCTCCCACGCGCCCTGGCCAGGGTGCGGCGGCGGGGGCGACAGCCCATCCACGCGCGTCTCCAGGACCAGGTCATCGTCGGGAACGGGAGGCGGCGTCATCCGCGACTCCAGGCCCGTGAACTCAGGTGCGCGCGGGGGCGCGCCCGAGGGAGGCGCGCTCCGCGACTGATTGCCCCAGGACTTCCGGCCGGGAGTCGCCGCGGAGGAACGGGCTGCCTCCGCGGCGTCGCGCTGCACCGGGGCCGGCACCTGGGTCTGCTCGGTGCGGACCTCATCCGTCTCGTCCAGGTCGTCGTCCAACGGTGCGACCCGGGTCTCGTCGATCCGATCCGGCTCGTCGTTCCTGCGGTGCCCCTTGGCCATGTGCGCGACCTCTCGCGTCAGACCATAGCGCTTCGCCCGGCCGCCGGGGATGAGCCGTGCACGGTCAGTATTTCGGCCAGTCCGGACACACGATTTCGATGGAACCGCCAAGCCACGACGCATAGGCCGCCTCATCCGCGACGGTGTACGGCTTCCCATACGTCCGCTCGAAGTACTCCGCCCAGTGCGGCCGCGAGCCATCCAGGTCCGTGAAGCCGTACTCGCGCGCCAGCGTCCAAGACGCGACCACGCGCCCCGCCCTGCGGTGGACCTCCGGATCCGCAGCGAGCGCCGCCACCCCGCGGCCCACATACGACGGCGTCTCCGACGCGATGAAGTCCGGGACGTTCTTCACCGCGTCGCGCCAGTTCGCCTCCTTCACCCCGAAGCCATCCAGCATCTCCTCCGAGCGCAGGAACCCCGGCGTCACCGCCATCGCCGTGATGTTCGTGCGGCGCAGGTCCCTCGACATCGCGAACGCCAGGCGGATGACCGCCATCTTCGTCACGTCGTACGCGACGCCGCCCCGGTAGCCGAACGAGTCCCCATCCGTCACCTCCACGATGAGCCCCCGGTCGCGCTCCAGCATCAGCGGCACCGCGTAGCGGCTGGTCGCGAGGTGCGTGTACACGGCGCGGTCGAACATCAACCGAGCCTTCGCCGGAGACTGCTTCCAGAACGGCAGCCCCAGTTCGTGCAGCGTCTCCCCGCCCCAGATGTCGTTGATCAGCACGTCCAGCTTCCCGGCTTCAGAGCGGATGCGCTGACACAGCGCCTCCACCTCCTCCTCCACGGTGTGGTCCACCCGCACCGCGATGCCCTTCCCGCCCAGCGCCGTCACCTGCTCCGCCGTCTCCTCAATCGTCTCCGGCCGGGACGCCCCGCTCGCCAGGTTCCCCCGCACGCTGCGCCCGGTGCAGTACACCGTGGCC
>NZ_RAWQ01000286.1:0-10312 GCF_003668965.1 Corallococcus sp. AB030 | reverse complement strand
GGCTGGGGCTGGGCTTCGGGTTCGTCTTCCTGGGCAAGTGGGTGCTGCTGTTCCCCATGAGCGTGCCGGCGTGGGCCGTGGCGCTGTCGCTGGGGATGAGCTGCGGCGTGGGGCTTCTCTTCGGCATCTACCCGGCGTCGCGCGCGGCGCGGCTGGATCCGGTGGAGGCGATGCGCGCGGAGTAGGGAGCCGGGATGGGTGACGCACTGGCGGAGGCGCGGCGGCAGGCCTCCGGAGACGACCTCGCTTCGCTGCGCAGGCTGGACGCGCTGATGGTGCGCTCGGGCTTCCGGCACGCGGACCGCACGCCCCGGGAGTGGGTGGCGGAGCTGGTGGCGCAGGGACGGTTGCGGAGGGGAGACACGTACGACGCGCACGAAGCGCTGCGGGCCATCGGCCTGGGGGCGGTGCCCGCGCTGCTGGAGGTGCTGGCGAAGCCCCAACTGGCGGAGAAGGAGTCCGCGGACGCGAACATCCGCTTGAACGTGCTCGAGGCGTTGATGGCGCCGAGCCCACCGCCCCGGTGCGCGGTGCCCGCCGTGATGGGGCTCTTGTCCCGGCCGAGCGCTCGGGTCCAGCGCCAGGCGATGCGGGCCCTGGTGTACCTGCGTCCCCAGCCCACCCGGCTCGCGGTGAAGCTGTTGCTGGAGGCCTGCCAGGACAAGACGCAGTGGCAGGCGCGAGCGACGGCGCTGGACGCGCTCGCGACGCTGGACGGTCCCGTCCCGGACGACGTGCTGCACGAAGCCCTGAAGAGGCTGTCGGACGAGAGTCCCTATGTCCGCCGCTCCGCGCTGCGCCTGCTGGGCCGGTGCACCCCGCCTTCCGAGGCGGTTCTTCACGCGCTGGAGGAGCAGGTGGTGCTGGACGACGAGAGCCGTGTCGTCGCCCTCCAGGTGTTGTCCTGGCTGTCGCCCTCGCGTGCGCTGCCGCTGTTGGACAAGACGGCGCGGGGACTGGTGGGCCTGCTTCCGAATGACCGGGACGGGGTGCGGCAGGGGCTCTTCGCGCTCCATCTGCTCGCGGGGATGGGGGCGCAGGCCCGGCCGGCGGTGGGCCTGCTGCGGCGCGTGGTGACGCATGCCGTGAAGCGGGGACATGGAGATCCCTTTACCTGGCGCATGCGCGTGCACGCCGAGTCGGTGGCGGACGCCATCGTCCGGAGTGTCCCGTTGCCTGAGGAGGCGCGGACCGCGGGGCCGGGCTCGCCGCGACTGGCCCTGGCGCTCGCGGGGCCGGGGCCGCTGCCGTTGGACGCGGAGCATCCGGACTCCGCCCGACTGCAGGCCTGGGTGGATTCGCTGGGGCCGCTGAGTCAGGAGGAGGAGGTCCGGCTGTGCGTGGCGGTGGCGCGCGTCGCGGCGCGTGTCTGGGACAGGCATGGGCCGGAGAACGACGGCGCCCAGTCGGCCCTCCTCGCGCTGGAGGAGTGGGTCCTCGCGCCGGATGAGGCGCATCAGCGCCAGGCGATGGAGATCGGCTTGTTCGTCCCCAGCCAGCTCCTGGCGTCGGAGTTGTTCAACGCGGCGTGGTGCCTCCATTACGCGACGCTGATGGTGGCGGACGCCGAAAAGCGGCACGTGGGCTTTACCGGCCTCACGCCCAGGGAACCCGAGCACCTGTTGGCGACGTGTGCCTTCGCCGCGTACCGGGCGCTGAGGAGCGGCGCCTGCATGACCGTGGACGAGGGGTGGAGGGACTCCACCCTCACCAGGACGCGCACGTCCGACGAGGCGCTGGCCTTCCTCCACCGGGTGATGGTGGACGAGGTGCTGCCGTGGGCGCGGGGGGAGTGGGATCCGATTGGCGACGTCCTGCGAGAGCGGCGCCGGCTGCTGACGGAAGAGTGAACACGCCAGCGTCATGGCGGTGATGGCGCTCACCCGGTAGGGTGTTCATGTCCCTACCGCAGGGGGCCTGCTCCGCATGTCCATGTCCTACGTCACGCTGCCGCTGCCCGTCGTTCCCTCGCCGTTCCGGATGCGCGTCTTCACTCCCGAGGACATGGACGGCGTCATCGCGCTGTACTCGCATCCGGAGGTGGCACGGAGCCTCAACTTCACGGTGCCCGTGCCGCGCGAGACGCTGCACCAGAAGCTGACCGGCGATCTGGAGGCGATGCGCCAGGGCAAGGGCATCCGGTGGGTGCTGTCGAAGGAAGACGATCCGACGCCCCTGGGCTACATGACGCTCTTCAACTGGAGTCAGAAGGATCGCCGCGCGGAGGTGGGCTACATGGTGGGGCGCTCACTGTGGGGCCAGGGCGTGATGTCGAGCATCCTGCCCGCGCTGATCCGCTTCGGCTTCGAGCAGCTGAACCTGCACCGCATCGAAGGCATGGTGAACACCCGCAACAGCGCGTCGAGCAAGGCGCTGACGCGCGTGGGCTTCCAGCAGGAAGGCGTGATGCGCGGCTACCAGGTCGATGGGAACGGGGGCGGGTTCAACGACATCATCCTGCTCGCGCTGCTCGAGGACGCCTGGCGCGCGTCCGTCGCGACGTAGGCCTCACGGCAGGTCGCGCGCGAACTGTTCGCGGTAGCGGGCCTGGAGCGTCTTCAACTGGCGGGTGCCCCGGTATTCGCGCGCGAGCAGGTGCCAGGCCTCCGTGCGTGAAGGCTCCAGGGCGATGACCCGCTCCAGGTGCTTGCGTGCACGCGCATGCGCACGGGTGTTCGTCGCGAGCACGCCGAGCAGCAGGTGCGCCTGCACCGCATCGTCCCGGAACGCGAGCACCCGCTCACAGGCGGTGCGCGCAGGGCCCAGGCGCCCCTGGAGCAGGTGCAGTTCGCATTGCAGGAGCGTGACGGAGGGACTCGCCGGATACGCCCGAGCCAGCGCGGCGATGCGCTCACGCGCGGACTTCGAGGATCCGGCATGCAGCAGCGCCTCCACGTCGGACACCGCGCGCACGAGGGCTCCCTCTCGCGCGGGATCGACGACAGCGGTGCTGGCATGGGACCGGGCCGGCAGCGCCACCTGTCTTCGGAGGCGGGCCGCCTGTTCCAGTACGGCCGCGGAAGCCGCCAGTCCTTGAGCTCGGGCCGCGGTCTCCTCCGCCCACGTCACGCAGTGGGCACGCAGGAAGAGGCCCGCCAGGTCCGCCCACTGCGCGGGCTCCACGTCCGCACGGGCCTCCAGGTTCGTTCTCGCAACCACCAGACTGTCCCGGGCCTCGTCGAAGCGGCCCGCGTGCAGGTGGAGCAGCGCGACGTTCATGCGCAGGGAGGGCTCGCGGGGAAACCTCGCGATGGCCCGTTCACAGCGCTCACGCGTGGCGTCCAGCCCCGGCGTGAGGTGCACGGCGAGGTAGCACGCCAACAACTGCACGCGCTCATTCTGGGGATGCCGCACGGCCAGCGGCTCCAATGCCTCCGCGGCCACCTCCGGCCGGCCCGCCTTCTCCAGGGCGATGACCTCCGCCAGCCGCTGCCGCTCCAGCGGTGTCAGCGAACGGGGCGTGCCCTCCGGTCCCAGCACGACGCTGGAGGCGCGCACGCGCTCCGTCCATTCAAGAAGGAAGTCCCGCTCCGGCCCTTCCCACGCCGGGCCCGTCATCGCCTCCACCGTTACGCGCAGCTCACGGGCCCAGGCCTTCTGCGCCTCCAGCTCCACGCGCGCAACAGGCAGGTGCCGGAGCCCCGCGCCCAACAGCGCGAGCGTCCGCGCATCGAATCCCGTCTGGCCCGCGTCGTACTTCGGCGACATCCATCCCCGTCCGTCGCGCACGTGCGGCGCGCCCAGGGTATGCGCCCACTCGTGCAGCAGGACCGCCACCTCCAGCCGCTGCCGCGCCTCCACTGGCAGCTCTCCGCTCAGTCCGCGCAACACGCAGTGCCGCCCCAGCACGCGCGCGAAGCCCAGCTCGTGCTGCGCGCCGCTGAACGACACCGGCGCCGCCACCAGACCCACGACGAGGTCCACGTCCTCGCCCGCGTCCACTTCCTCCAGTGCGTCCAGCACCGGCTCCAGCGGACCGTCCGAGCCGCGCCGATCCCATGCACGCGCGGACTCCAACTCGAACGTGATGCCCAGGGGGCCGCGCACCGATTCGCTCGCGCGCTGGAGCCATCCGGCGACGCCTCGCTCCCAATGGAGCCCCCGCGCACGGTGGTCCACGTCCGCGTACACGCGGACCCGCAACACCTTCGCCGTAGGGGCAGGGGAGGAAACCGCTGACAGGGATGTCCTCGCTCGCGCGGTGTCACGCGACTGTGACGGAGCGGCGCAGCGCAGCCCCAGGAATCCGGCGAGGAGGAACAGGACCGCCCTGAACCAGCCTGGCGTCCGCGGGGACCCGGGAATCACGAACAGGACCTGGCAGGTAGAGGGGGAACAGTGCCCGCGAACGGGCGGGGGAGGCGGTGGGCCTCTACCGGAAGGAGGCTTCCACCGCCGTCACCCGGGGAACGACGTCAGGCCGCCGCGTCCTCTTCCTTCGAGGGCTCCGTGGCGTTCGTGATCCAATCGATCGCCTTGTGCTCCCAATCGGAGTCCTTCGACGCGTCGATGTAGCGCTCCCACTCGTACACGCCGCTCTGCTTGGCCATGCGCACCATCATCAGGCGGGCCACGGTGCTGTCGAGCACCACCGCCGAGCGCACCATGCCGTTCTGCCGGAGCCAGCCCATCGCCTGCTTGATGATCTCCTGGGTCTCCGGCGGGTTCGCCTTCTGGCCCCGGATGTCCACCATCAGTCCGAAGGGCCGCCCACGCTTGATCGCCACCTTGGCGCGAAGGTCCTCGAACCAGACCTTGGCCTCGGCGGGGGTGATGTAGCCCGGCGCATTGAGCCGGAAGCCGTACTCCGTCCTCAGATTCTCAGCCATGAAACCCCCACGTTGTTTTTGTGGTGCACGCGCCATTCCCGTGCGACTCCGGCTGGATGGCAGCGCACTTACGAGCCTACTCCAGTCGGCACGTGTGTGGATCCACTCCTGCCGCGCCTGCGTACGCGCGCGAGCCACGTCCTCCCCGTGAAGATGGAGACGTCTCCGGGTAAACGTGGTACTCGTCACGAAGTTTGAGAATCCAGCGTCAGGCGAACTTTCCGCTGATTTTACTTCACACTCGCTCGCTTCTCGGCTATTAAGGGGATGCAGTTTTTCAGCATCCCCGCAACACTGTCACAGGCATCGAGGTCCCCCCGGACTCGGTGGCAGCGAATCGACGCAGCATCCGCGTCGAACCTCACGGGTTCCGGGGCCTTGGAGACGTCCTTCAATGTCCAACTCCTCGCTCGCTGAGCTCCAGGCCGTTACGTCGAACACCCTGCGGAACGAAGTGCCCGTCGAGGCACTCCGGCACGAGACGCCGACCCAGGGGAAGACGAACGTGCTGGAGGCTCGTCACGGCGATCCGATCCCGATGTACGGGGACGTGAATGCGCGGGGCTTCAAGACGGTGGAGGACCTCTCGGTCGCCGACTGCGTGATCGCGCACCTGGAGGCGGAGGAGGTGGACGCGGTGTTCGGCGTCCCGGGCGGCAACATCGCCCCGTTCCAGCAGGCGCTGCGCAAGCACAAGTCCATGCGCTTCATCATCGCGTCCCACGAGGGTGGCGCGGCGTTCATGGCGGACGGTTACGCGCGCTCCACCGGCAAGCTGGGCGTGTGCATGGTGACGGCGGGCCCGGGTGCCACCAACGCGCTGACGGGCGTGGCCTCCGCGCACCTGGACGGCGTGCCCATGCTGGCCATCAGCGGCAACATCGCCACGGACCGCGTGGGCCTGATGGCCATCCAGGAGAGCAGCAGCACCCACGGCGTGAACACGGTGGAGATGTTCCGCCAGGCGTGCGCCAGCTCCTCCATCGTTCCGGACGCGCAGAGCTTCCAGCGGCTGCTGGCGCGTTCGCTGCGCACCGCGCAGGGCCTGCCCGGCGGCGCCGCGCACCTGAGCGTGCCCGCGAACATCGCGCGTCAGCCCATCCACCGCGCCTCCGTTCCCACCACGCGCGGCGCCTTCCGCGCGCGTCCGGCGACCGCCCCCTTCGAGGACCTGCGCGCCGCCTTCACGCTGCTGCGCACCGCGCGCCGCCCGCTCATCTTCCTGGGCGCGGGCGCTCGCGAGGCGATGGCGGAGCACGCCGACACGTTCACCGCGTTCGTCACCCAGCACGGCATCCCGGTGGCCACCAGCATGCGCGGCAAGGGGCTGTTCTCCGAGCGCGAGGCGCTGTCCCTGGGCGTGCTGGGTCTGGCCGGCAGCAAGCGCGCCGAGGCGTACCTGCGCGACGGCGTGGACGTGATGCTCGTCCTGGGCAGCCGCCTGGGTGAGTGGGCCTCCCGCAGCTTCCACCGCTACTTCCAGGCCATCCACCACGTCATCCAGGTGGACGTGAATGCCTCCAACATCGGCCAGTTCCTGCCGGTGCGGCTGCCCATCGTGGCGGACGTGGGCTCGGTGATGACGGGCCTGGCGGAGCTGGGGCAGATGATTGGCCCGTCCAGCGGCGCGCGCGTGCAGGAGCGCTGGGCGCAGGTGATGGCGCTGACGGAGCCCGCGCCCGTCATCCGCACCCCGCAGGACCGGGACTCGGTGAAGCCGCAGGACCTGATGGCGGAGCTCGACAAGCACCTGAGCCCGGACATGGACCTGTACATCGACATGGGCAACTGCACGGGTTGGACGTCGCACCTGCTGCACATCACGCCCCCCGCGCGCATCTTCTACCCGTGCGGCCTGTCGTCCATGGGCTGGTCCTGCGGCGCCGTCATCGGCGGCAAGGTGGGCCGGCCGGACCGCGCGGCGGTGGCCATCGTCGGAGACGGCGCGTTCCTGATGAACGGCACGGAGATGATCACCGCGTCGCGCTACCGCGTGGGGACGGTGACCATCGTCCTCAACGACAACTTCCTGGGCATGGTGAACCACGGCGAGCACGTGCAGGACCGCACGCAGCCGTTGGAGGATGACTTCTACAGCCTGGGCAACCCGGACCTGAAGGCCTTCTCCGAGTCGCTGGGCGCGCGCGCCTACACGGTGAATGGCCCCGGCCAGCTGGACGCGCTGCTGCCGGAAGTACTGCGCCGCGCGGATGAGACGGGCCAGCCGCAGGTCATCGTCGCGCACATCGACTACCGCGAGGTCCCGCCGTACGGCGACCGCTTCGCCGCGGTGGCGTCGGACGCGAAGTAGCCTCCATGACCGCCGCGACCTTCGCGCTCCTGGGAGTCGGCGCCGCTGTCCCGGAGCACGTTCGCGGCAACGACGACCCGCTGTTCGAGTCGCTGCGCCGCGCCGCCGGAAGCGGTGGGGAGCACGCGCTCTTCTACGGCAACCGCGAGCGCAGGGTGCTGGGCCAGGGCGAGTCGCTGGCCGCGCTCACCGCGAAGGCGGGCGCCGCCGCGCTCCAGGACGCGGGGCTGACGCCCGCGGACGTGGAGCGGCTGTACGGCTACGTGTCGGTGTCGGAGTTCGTCGCGCCGAACGAGTTGTACGCGGTGCACCGCGAGCTGGGCCTTTCCCAGGGCACGCTGGTGGTGCCGGTGAACGCGGACTTCGCCAACTTCCTGATGGGCATCGTGCTGGCCTGGGAGGCCCTGCGCGCGGGCACCCTCCGGCAAGCGATGGTGGCGGTGGGCTCCGCGTGGACCCGCAACGTGGACTACACACAGGGCCACGCCATTGGCATTGGCGACGGGGCGGGCGCGGTGGTGGTGGGCGCGGGTGAAGGGCTCACGCTGGTGGACTGGGGCGCGGACACCTTCAGCGACGAATACGGCGCGATGATGATGGGCCCGCGGCCGGAGTCCGGCCTGGCGCACCCTACCTACGGCATCGCCCCCGCGGCGGGCGTGAAGGCGTTCCTGCAGTCGGGGATGAACGGGCCGCCCCGGTTGGTGCAGCGGCTGCTCGCGAAGCACGGCGTGGCGCGCGAGGACGTGACGCTCATCTCCCACCAGGCCACGCGCAAGCTGATGGACCACTGGGCGCAGGAGATCCGCCCGCGCGAGTACCTGGACACCTTCGAGGAGTACGGGAACATGGTGCACGCGTCCATGCCGGTGACGCTGGCCAGGTTCCGCCGCCAGCTGCGCACGAAGTACCTGGTGATGGTCGGCCTGGGCATCGGCGCGCACCAGATGGCGTTGCTGGTGCGCGTCTAGCGGGACCGCCCGCTACTGATCGTCGCAGGGCGTGCCCAGCCGGATGCCCGTGTAGACACCCAGCTCGTTGTAGATGAGGGGCAGGTTCTGCTCCACGGGGACGTTGCGCAGCTCCACTTCCTTGCGCGCCTTCTCGATCCAGATGGGCTTCTGCGCGCGGTCGATGACGAGCCGCAGCTGGCCCTTCTTGGTGGTGAAGATTTCGCCCTCGGAGTCCGCGACCACGTTGGTCATCTTCTGCGGCTTCAGGTCCCCACGGGGGCCGATGAAAACGCGGAAGTTGCGGGACTCCGCGGACGAGGAGCCCTTGTCCACGTAGTAGTACGTGCCCTCCGAGTCACGCAGCAGCGCGTGAGGGACGAACTTCTGCGGGTTGGGCACGTAGGTGGCCTTGCGCAGCAGCTCCCGCGCCTGCGCGCCGGGGACCATCTCCAGCGCCACCTTGCGCTCGCCGCAGCGCAGGGAGCAGGTGCGCTCCTTCGTGTCCACGTTCAGCTGCGAGTGCACCCGCAGGTCCACGCCGTCGTAGTCGGCGGTGCCGCTGGGGTTGAAGAAGCGCGGATCCTGGAAGGTGGTGGCGGACAGGTTCCTGCTGCGGGGGCGCGGCACCACGACCAGGGACTTGCCGTCGCCGTAGTAGAGCTGATCCTCCAGGTCGTCAGTGTCCTCGCGGGGCACGGAGACGACGTAGTGGCCCCGGCCGTCGGTGCAGACGGCGGTGGCCTCCAGGAGCATGCGCTGGCCCAGGTTCTCCGCCTTGCCCCACGGCGGTTCGACGGCGGCGGCGGGAGTGGCGGAAAGGAGCACGGCCACGGGAAGGATGCGTTGGAAGAGCATGGTGCGCGGGCCTAGAGGTGCTTCTTGAAGTAGCGGATGGCGGCCTTCTCCTGCTGGGTCGCCTCCGGGGTGGTGGTCCACACGAAGCGGTCGCCCTGAAGCGCGGGCTCCAGCGCGGCGCCGAAGCGGCAGTCCATCTGCTTCAGGCGGGCCTTCACGGTGCCGCGGGCCTCCTCGGAGACTTCGCACAGGGCCTTCAGCGCGGTGAGGGGGAAGACGCAGTAGCGGGAGATCTTCTGGGCCTTGAGGAAGGGCTCGGTGACGGTGGTCCAGTCGATGGCGCCCGCCACGGAGGTGCCGCAGGTGGTGTTCAGCTCCTGGAGCGCTTCGGAGTAGGCCGTGTCGTGGACGGCTTCCTCCGCCTTGCGGTCGAAGGCCATCAGCTTCGCGAGCTGGCCGCTCTGGGTCTGCTGCTGGTGCTGGGCGTAAACCTCCTCCGGCTTGAGCTTCTGGGAGCGCGCCTCGTCGAACTGGACGGTGATGCCGTTGCCGGGGCCGCCGGGGAAGTACAGCTCCGTGCGCGTGCCCACGACGACGAGCGGCGAGTAGTCCTTGCCGTGCCACTGGGTGGTGTAGTTCTGGCGCCGCGTGCTGGGGCTGCTCCAGTCGTTCAGGGTGTAGGGGAGGACCAGGTTGTCCAGCACGGAGCCCGTGCCCTGGATGCGCAGGAGGAACTTCTTCTGCTCACGGGGCGCGAGCGGAACGACGGCGACCATTTCTCCCTGCGGGCCGACGAACACCTTGCCGGCTTCCACGGGAGCGGGCGGCGCGGCCCGGGCGGGCAGGGTGCCCAGAAGGGTGGCCAGCACGGCCACGGCGACGATGCATTTCATGTTGGATGTATCCCCCTCACCCGTCCGTGGTTTCGCGGACGGGCGGTGTTCGCTCACTTCGGCAATTCAATACCATTGCTCCGACATAGCTCGATGAGCCGCGCCGTCAGGTCCGACTTGGGGACTTTCGAGAGTTCAGCAGGGCCGTTGACCATGTCTTTGGACTGGCACCGGAGCTTGATGGCCAGATGGTGCGCGGCCAGGTTCTTCTGAGCCGCGTAGCTGCGCTGGGCCATCCGGACACCGGTGTCCACGTCGTTCCGCGCATCCGCGGCACGGGCTTCCTTCAGCGCGCTGAGCGCGATGTCGTCGGTAGGCTCCAGGGGGATGCGCGAAGACTGCGTCTTGCCGCCAGTCTTTCCTGGAGCCTTGGTCTGCTGCACATGGGGGTCGACGTTCGCTGGCGTGCCATTACCGGCCGTCACCGCGTCCGGCGGAAGCGTCTGTGCGACGGGGGGCGGAGGCGGTTCCACAGGCGGCGGGGGCGCGTGATTCGGGCCCGCGTGCATGACCGGTGGCGGGCCTTCGGGG